>JBILFN010000014.1:0-24558 GCA_044351575.1 Chitinophagaceae bacterium | reverse complement strand
ATTTGTCGACGAACTCTTCGAGCGGTACGCCATACTGCAGACCGATCGACACCGAGATGGCGAAACAGTTCATCATACTGCGCATGGTAGCACCTTCTTTGGCCATATCAACGAAGATCTCACCCAGTGTGCCATCGGCATATTCGCCGGTACGAAGAAATACGGCTTGTCCGCTGATCTTGGCCTTTTGGGTAAAGCCACGACGCTTGGCAGGCAAGGTGCGACGCTCTACGATCTTGGCCAGTCTGCGCTTGAGCTTGGTATCGGGAGAAGCCTGCACGCGCTTCTGTACTTCGTCGAGCAACTCCTCTACGGTCAGTTTACCAAGGTCGACAATATTAGAATCGGCCGCAGCGGCGGTATCAGCGGTTGCCGCATCGGCGGTATCGGTCTTTTTCTTCTTGTCACTCTTGTTACTGAGGGGTTGAGAAAGCTTGGAACCATCGCGGTACAGGGCATTGGCCTTAAGCCCCAACTTCCAACTCAGGTAATACGCATCGGCGATCTCTTCTACCGAAGCCTCGTGAGGCAAATTGATGGTCTTAGAGATGGCACCGCTAATAAAGGGTTGCGTAGCTCCCATCATGCGAATATGTCCATGCGCATGTATGTAGCGTTGTCCTTTTTGACCGCATTTATTGGCGCAATCAAATACAGGCAGGTGTTCTTCTTTGAGACCCGGAGCGCCTTCGATCATCATGGTACCGCAGACGTAATCGTTGGCGGCTTCGATCTGCTCATCGGTAAAGCCGAGAGCCTCGAGCAGACTCCATTCAAAATCGTTGTATTGCTCGGGGGCAAATCCAAGACGCTGCAAACATTCTTCGCCCAAGGTATACTTGTTAAATACAAATCCGATCTCAAAGGCGGTCAGTGCTGCTGCATCGAGACGCTTGATCTCGTCGGCAATAAATCCTTTTTCGCTCAGCGATTGGTGATTGATAAAGGGAGCCCCGGCGAAACTGGCTGAACCAACGGCATACTTGATGATCGCTTCGGTTTCTTTTTCGCTATAGCCAAGATTTTTAAGCGCGACGGGAACGCTCTGGTTGATGATCTTAAAGTAACCACCACCGGAGAGTTTCTTGAACTTAACAAGAGCAAAGTCGGGTTCCACACCTGTAGTGTCGCAATCCATTACCAGACCAATGGTACCGGTGGGAGCGATCACAGTGGCCTGTGCATTGCGATAACCATATTGCTCACCGAGCTCTACGGCATCGTCCCACGCTTTACAGGCGGCCTTGAGCAGATAGTCAGGACAATACTTGACCTTGATACCCTGAGGCTTCAAGCTGAGGTTTTCATATTCGTCGGCATCGTAAGCGGCCAGACGATGATTGCGCATCACGCGCATCATGTGTTGCTTGTTCTCTTCGTAACGGGCAAAGGGACCGAGCACGCTAGCCATTTCTGCCGATGTCTTGTACGAGATACCGGTCATGATGGCGGTAAGGGCACCGGCAATGGCACGGGCCTCTTCGCTATCGTAGGGAATACCGCTTACCATCAGCATGGTGCCGAGGTTGGCATAGCCCAATCCGAGGGTGCGATACTCATAGCTGAGCTGCGCCACTTCTTTAGAAGGGAACTGCGCCATCAATACAGAGATCTCAAGTACCACGGTCCACAAACGGGTGTTGTACTCGTAGCCCTCTACATCAAAACTATTGTTGGCAGTGTCGTAGAACTTCATCAGGTTGGCCGAAGCCAGGTTACAAGCCGTATTATCGAGGAACATGTACTCCGAACAAGGATTCGAAGCGCGTATAGGACCTCCCTCGGGGCAAGTATGCCACTCGTTGATGGTGGTGTTGTACTGGGTACCGGGGTCGGCACAGCGCCAGGCAGCGTACGCGATCTGGTTCCAGAGTTCGCGCGCAGGCACTTTTTTCATCACGCGACCGTCTTGGCGAGCGGTCAGTTCCCAATCCTCATCATTCTCCAACTTCTCGAAGAACGAGTTGGGAATACGGATAGAGTTATTGGAGTTCTGGCCACTCACGGTGCGGTAAGCCTCGTCTTCGTAACCAGATGGATAACCTGCTGCAATAAGGGCCGCTACTTTCTTTTCTTCTTCTACTTTCCAGTTAATGAACTGTACGATCTCGGGGTGATCGAGGTCAAGGCAAACCATTTTGGCGGCACGGCGGGTAGTGCCACCGCTCTTGATGGCGCCGGCGGCGCGGTCACCGATCTTTAGAAAACTCATCAGACCGGAGCTGCTTCCGCCTCCACTGAGTTTTTCGCCCTCACCGCGCAGGTTCGAATAGTTGGTCCCTACGCCGGAGCCGTATTTAAAGATGCGCGCTTCGCGGACCCAAAGGTCCATGATGCCGCCGTCGTTGACCAGATCGTCCTCTACGCTCAAAATAAAACAAGCGTGCGGTTGCGGACGCTCATAGGCGTTTTGTGATTTTTTGAGTTGTCCGTCGACAGGATCGACATAATAGTGCCCCTGTGGCTTGCCGGCAATGCCGTAGCTTTCATAAAGGCCTGTATTGAACCACTGCGGACTATTGGGCACGCACATTTGGTTGAGGATCGAATACACCAACTCATCGTAAAACACTTGCGCGTCTTGGCTGCTGGCAAAATAGCCATACCGCTCTCCCCATACTCTCCAGCAATTGGCCATACGATGGGCCACTTGCTTGGCAGAGGTTTCGCGACCCAGCGTGTTGTCGGGCTGCGGTACGCCGGCCTTTCTAAAATACTTCTGGGCCAAGATATCGGTAGCGATCTGGCTCCACTGCTTAGGCACTTCCACGTTGGTCATCTCAAAGACCACTTCGCCCGAAGGGTTACGAATTACCGAGGTACGGTAATCGTACTCGAACTGATCGAAAACATTCACATCGTCTCGGGTAAAGCGGCGACTAAATTGCAACCCGCCCTTGGTGGCGGCTGACTTCTTACTGGGCATACGCAAAAAAGAATTTATTGGGTTCTGGTCCTTGGTTCGGTTTCGGCCCAGGCTTTCGCAGGGTCGTCAACGAAAATATTTTTTACCAGAAAAAAAACAAACCCTCAAATATTCACATTGTGTGGAAAATACGCAATTAATCGGGCACAACCCTTGTCTGTCGTGGATTTGGGCATTTCTTCACATATTCTGAATTACTTTTTGAAAGATTTTTTTGGAAATTTCAAGATCAGTTCATAAGAATAATGACCGCTTGAATACAAACTATTTTCCGCAAATTTGCAACTACCCAATTACCCAATGAAAAGACATCTCTATTCAGTGTTGACCGAGCGAAAAAGCCGCCGTCAAAAGTCCTTTGCGGTGCTGATCGACCCCGACAAGGCTCCTATAGAGATGCTCGACGAGTTGATCGCACTGGGTGCCGAGGCCACCGTCGATTTTTGGTTCGTGGGCGGCAGCCTGGTGGTCTCTCATCAACTCGAGGAGCAGGTACAATACTTGAAAAAACACAGTGATATTCCGGTGATCCTATTTCCCGGAAGCCCCTCACAGATAACCCGGCACGCGGATGCCCTGCTCTATCTTTCGCTGGTATCCGGAAGAAATGCCGATCTGCTCATCGGGCAACATGTTTTGTCGGCCCCACTGGTAAAACAAAGTGGACTCGAAGTACTCCCCACCGGTTACATGGTCATAGACGGAGGAGCTCCCACCACTGTTTCGTACATCAGTAATGCCAGCCCTATTCCCTCCAATAAAAAAGAGATCGCCCAGTGTACGGCCATGGCCGCAGAGATGCTGGGCATGAAACTGATCTATCTTGACGCCGGCAGCGGCGCCCGCACACCGGTAAGCGAAGAGATGATCGGGGCCGTAGCTGCTCAGATCGACGTACCCCTTATCGTGGGTGGAGGTATCACCGATCCGGCCAAGGCCTCAGCCGCATGCCGCGCCGGGGCCGACTTGGTAGTGGTAGGAAATGCCATCGAAAAAGATCGCAGTCTTATTCGCGCAATCAGCGAAGCGGTTCACCAAAATTCCTAAAGGTCACTCGCCGCTGCCTTGCTACAAACTCATCATCTCTTTAAAGCGGAGTGTTTGCCTGCGACTCACCTCTATTTTTTCGCCTCCTTTTAATTCGAGCAGGAGCCCACCGTTAAAGTAAGGTTCTACTTTCTCTATCATCCGCAAATTGACGATATGCTTTCTGTTGGTGCGAAAGAAAACGCGCGGATCGAGTCGCTCCTCGAGTGCATTGAGCGATTTTAAGATGAGGGGCTTGTTAGTGCCGAAAAAAACCCGGGCGTAGTTACCCACACTTTCAAACAGACGGATCTCGCTGAGCTTTACAAACCAGCAACGTTCTCCGTCTTTGACAAAGACCTGGTCATACTCCGAGAGCAACCCCGTTGTCGATGGGGCCAATGCGGGGGCGCGGCGCAAGTCCTGACCCTGTAATTTTTGAATGGCATCGGCCAGCCTTCTGGGATCGATCGGCTTTGTAAGGTAATCGAGTGCGTTGAATTCAAAAGCCTTGATGGCATATTCGTGATAGGCCGTGGTAAAAATAACCTCGGGGCTGCGGTCGAGTTCGGCCAACAGATCGAAACCGGTCTTGCCCGGCATCTGAATATCCAAGAAGATCAACTCGGGTTGAAACGATTCGATCTTTTGCAACGCCTCGTCGGCATTGACGGCCTCTTCGACAATTTCTATTTCGGAAAATTCGCCCAGCAGTTTACGAAGCTCTACGCGGGCGAGTCGTTCGTCGTCGATAATGATGGTTTTGATTGGCATGACAACAAGTTGATCAAAGTGGAATGCGAACAGTGGCTTTAACGATTTGCTCGGGCAATTGCGCAATTTCGAAACGGGCATCGGCTCCATACAGCAAGTTGAGTCGGCTTTGCGTACTGCTAATACCAAACCCGTTGTTTATAACAGCGCCATTGAGGACTCCGGTGTTGAAGATCTCCAATACATGCTGTCGGCTGTCCGTCTCACGAGTGGAGCGAATGGTAATACGTCCTCCCTGTGGGCGCGTACCGATGCCATGCTTGATGGCATTTTCGACCAGGGTCTGCAGCATCATGGGCGGAACGGGGAGCGACAACGTATCTTCTTCGATCTGCCATTCTACCTGCATCCTGTCCTCGAAACGGATACTCTCGAGGGCCAGGTAATCGCGGATCATATCGATCTCTTTTTGCAGGGGTACCAACTGGGCCTGCTCGGTTTGTAAACTACCCCGCAGCAAATTACTCAGTTCGGTAATGGCACGACGCGCACGGGCCGGATCGAGATCGACCAATGCCCGAATGCTGTTGAGCGAATTAAAAATAAAATGCGGATTAAGATGAGCCTTGAGCGTTTTGAGTTCCATTTGTTTGATAACTCCCTCTAGCTTGAGTTGATCGAGCTGCCGCTGCCTGCTGTCGGCATAGTAATGATAAAAGCAGTAAATGGTAAGCCAGGCCAGCATAATGGTGCTCATCTCCAAACTAACGGCCAGCAGCAATTGCCCCATGTTCAATTTTTCGACCACCTCCTGCGACAGGTACAGGTCAAAGGCCTCAAAACAGGCCAGTACCAACAACCCGTACACAAAAGAGGAGAGCGCCAGTGCCAGCAGCAAGGAAGGGATGGACTGTTCCAGTTTTTTTTGCATCAGACCCGACTTCTTGAGTATCTCGCGCAGCAGGTGCGAGACGAGCAGTCCGGTGAGGGTCATGACTATGGTACGGTTGATGATGATAGCCTCGGGATACTCGAGATTAAAGATGTTGGCCAAAATAAATGACCCGCCCAAAAAGGTGCCCCAGCCTCCCAGCTGCAGCACCCAATACAACCTGTTGCGATCCGATAAAAATCCCATAGCGGCTTAAAGGTACAACGCAACGCCTTTTTTGAGTTAGGGATAGGACCAGTGGTCCGGGACCGTTTTGTGCGGAGCGCCATCAACCTTTTTATCCCATTTTTGTTGAAAGACGGTGCCCCGAAAAAGGAAAGGGCATCGACATTAATTTTCCTAATTTTAGGCCTAACCTTAGTGCTATGCAAATTGAACCCGGAAGCTTACTCAAGACCATCAACAGTCCGGAGGACCTAAAAAAACTCCCCCGCGAAAAACTGCACCAGGTTTGCGAAGAGTTGCGCCAATACATCATCGACATCGTGAGCGTGCACGGAGGACACTTCGGGGCCAGTCTGGGTGTGGTAGAGCTGACCACAGCGTTGCATTACGTTTACAATACACCCTACGATCAACTGGTATGGGACGTAGGGCACCAGGCCTATGGACATAAGATATTGACCGGACGCAGAGACCAGTTTCCGACCAATCGCAAATACAAAGGACTGAGTGGTTTTCCCAAACGAAGCGAAAGCCCCTACGACACGTTTGGAGTAGGTCACTCCTCTACCTCGATCTCTGCCGCTTTGGGAATGGCCATGGCCGCCAAACACAAAGGGGAGAGTGACCGTAAAGTGGTGGCGGTGATCGGCGATGGTGCCATGACGGCCGGACTTGCCTTCGAGGGCATGAATCATGCCGGTGTGGCCGATGCCGACATGCTGATCATCCTCAATGACAATTGCATGGGCATTGATCCCAATGTCGGGGCCCTCAAAGAATATTTGACCGACATCTCGCTGTCGCCTACGTACAATAAAATAAAGGATGATGTATGGAATCTGCTCGGACATCTTCCGCGCGGCAAGAACTTTAGTCGGGCCATGGCCCATAAACTCACCGAAGGGCTCAAGGGCATCATCAGCAGCAGTGCCAATCTCTTTGAAGCACTCAAGCTGCGCTATTTTGGTCCCATTGACGGACACAATATTGCCAAACTGGTCGAGACCTTAAAGGACCTGCGTGAGATACCGGGCCCAAAGATCCTGCACATCATTACCACCAAAGGAAAGGGCTATGCGCTGGCCGAAAAAGACCAGACCAAGTGGCATGCCCCGGGCTTATTCGACAAGGTTACAGGAGAGATCGTGCAAAAAAAGAAAGACGGACCACAGCCTCCCAAATACCAAGATGTATTCGGCCATACCATGATAGAGCTGGCCGAACAAAATGAAAAGATCGTAGGCATTACTCCCGCCATGCCCTCGGGCTCTTCGCTAAAATTTATGATGGAGAAGATGCCCCACCGAGCCTTTGATGTAGGCATCGCCGAACAGCATGCGGTCACACTCAGTGCCGGTATGGCCACACAAGGTCTTAAAGTATTTTGCAATATTTACTCCTCGTTTATGCAGCGCGCCTACGATTCGGTAGTGCACGATGTGGCCATTCAAAAACTGCCGGTCGTATTTTGTCTCGATAGAGCAGGACTGGTCGGAGATGACGGACCCACGCATCATGGCTGTTACGACATCGCTTACTTTCGGTGCATCCCGAACATGATCATCAGTGCGCCCATGAACGAGGCCGAGCTGCGCAATCTGATGTACACCGCGCAACTCGAAAGCACCAACCTTCCCTTCGTTATTCGCTATCCACGCGGAGAGGGAGTAATGCCCGAGTGGAGAACACCCCTGCAAGCTATCCCCATCGGTAAAGGAAGAACGCTCAAAGAAGGAGAAGATATTGCCATTCTCAGCATAGGTCATCCCGGCAATTTTGCGGCGGCGGCCATTCGCGAGTTACGCACCGACGGATTGAACCCAGGTCATTACGATATGCGTTTTGTAAAACCCCTCGACGAAGAACTCTTGCACCAAATATGCACCCGCTACTCGAAGATCCTTACGATCGAAGATGGCACCATCAAAGGCGGATTCGGTTCTGCCATTTTGGAATTTATGGCCGAGCATGGCTACAAGCAAGACTTGCACCGATTGGGTATTCCCGATACGTTGGTAGAGCACGGTACGCCCGCCGAGTTGCACCGCGAGTGCGGGTATGATACTGCCGCTATCGTAAAAGCAGTACGTGGGCTGGCCTCGGTACAGGTAAGCGAGATCAATTAAGGGTGGGATCTACCGTTTGAAGGGCCATGGCTTCGGCATCGGCCGCTCCTTTCTCGTCGTACTCAATAATAAAATTATTCTTACCCTGGCCAATAATGATGTTCAGGTAATGTTGCTGCACCAGTTCGAGTAGCGAGAGAAACAAAAAGATGGCATGCACCCGATTTTCGCAGTCTTCAAAGATGCGCTCGAAAGAAATGGTCTTTTCTTTTCGAGCCAGTTCGAGCATCGATCTGCGACTGCCCTCCATGGTATAGTTATACCGCACCACCGTGTGTACGGGCTTGTTGACCCGGTCACTGTATTTCTGCATGGCCTTTTCGAAGGCCTTCATCAATTTAAATAAAGTGAGCTGCGTAATCTCAGTGCCTTCGCTGGCCTCCTCTCCAATGGCAGCGAGCTCTTTTTGAATATTGCCGCGCTTGGCCATCAGCATCCGAAGCGCTTCCATCTCGGCCATTTGAGCAGAGGCTTCCTTGAATCGTTTATACTCGAGTATCTTGTTGACCAGCTCGGCGCGGGGATCGATCTCGTTGCCATCGGCATCGAGCTCCTTGCGTGGCAATAGCATCTTGGCCTTGATACGCATCAGCGTAGAGATAAACAGAATGAACTCACTGCTCAGCTCTACGTTGAGTTCATCTTGCTGATGAATATAATCAAGAAAGTCGTTGGTGATCTTGGTGATGGGAATATTGTAAATATCAAGTTCGTCCCTCTCTATAAAGAACAATAAAAGATCGAAGGGTCCCTCGAACTGCGGAAGACTAATCTGGTATGCGGTGGGTGATGACATAATGCAGCAAATATAAAAGGAGGTTCGAAGCGGGCCTTGGATTATTTTTTGAGCAAGTCACGGATCTCGCGCAGCAGTTCTATATCCTCGGGGGGCGCAGCGGGCTTGGCTGCTTCTTTTTTCTGAAGCTTGTTCATGGCCTTTACCAAGGCGAACAACACCAACGCAATGAATATAAAATTGATGGACGCCGCCAGTAGTTTGCCGTACTTGACCCCTTTCCAGACCAACTTATCGAGTTCGGTAGCATTGACCGCCTCTAAGGCCGGCGCCAGCAAGAGGGGAGTAATTACGTCGCCAACCAGCGAGGAGACAATGGCTCCAAAAGCGCCACCGATAATCACTGCCACGGCAAGTTCGACGATGTTGCCCTTAATGGCAAAATCCCGAAGTTCTCTCCACATTCCCATAGATAGAATTTGAACAAACTTAAATAAAAAAAGCGGCAAACAACCCCCAATATTGTGCACCTTTGCACCATGAAATCTAGCCCCTTTTTGAAATGGATCTTATTCCTGCTGTTGTGCCTCATCTGGGGCAGCTCCTTTAAATTGATGAAAGATAGCACGGCCTCGCTGACCGGAACCCAGATCGCCTCGTTGCGTATAGTGGCGGCGGCTCTGGTGTTACTACCTTTTGGCATTCTCCATCTTTCAAAGATCCCGAAAGAAAAACTACCCTTGGTCATATTGAGTGCCTTCATTGGCAATCTGCTACCTGCCTTCTCCTTTGCCATTGCGCTTACCCGCATAGACGGATCGCTGGGCGGCATCATGAACTCGCTCTCTCCTATTTGGGTGGTGCTGATCGGTGTTCTTTTTTACGGCGATAAGATCGCAGTCGAAAAATGGATGGGATTACTGATCGGATTCTTGGGGCTGGCCATGCTCACCTTACTGCCGGTGTTGCTGGGAGAGAAAAGTATCAGTTTTGAAAATCTGGGGTATGTGCTGTTGCCCGTTACGGCCACCATCCTCTATGGCGTAAATGTAAATATGGTCAGTCATCGCCTGCAAGGCATCAATCCCCTGCATCTGGCCTCGGTATCTGTTTCGTTTATGCTACCGCCTGCCCTGCTGCTGTTGTGGTTCTTTGGGTTCTTTGAGCATGACCTTTCGTCCGCCGCCGTACAGTCGGCCATTGCGTCCAGTGCGGCGCTCGGCATTATTGGCAGCGCACTGGCCACGATCTTGTTCTATTCACTGGTCAAAAGGGCCGGCGGGCTTTTCGCCTCGTTGGTCACCTATGGCATTCCGTTCGTAGCCATTGGCTGGGGACTGCTCGATAATGAGAAGATCACCTGGATCGAAGTAAGTTGTTTGTTATTGATACTGGCCGGGGTATACCTGACCAACAAAAGCACGGCAACAGAAAAGGCTTGAACCGTTGAAAAATGAGGTTCGGCCTGCAAGTAATTGAACGGATCAGACCGACATGATCTCTTTCTCTTTCGAGGAAAGATGCGTATCTACCAATCCGATATACTTATCGGTTAATTGTTGCACCCCTGCTTCGGCATCTTTGGAGGCGTCTTCGCTAAGACCGTTCTTTTGCAATCGCTTGATGCCCTCGAGCGCATCGCGGCGAATATTGCGAATGGCTACTTTGGTTTGTTCTCCTTCTCCCTGGCAACGCTTGACCAGCTCGCGGCGGCGCTCTTCGGTGAGCGGCGGCATAAAAATACGGATCAAAGCGCCGTCATTTTGCGGCGTGACCCCCATATTGGCTGCGATGATGGCGCGCTCGATGGGTTGCACCATATTTTTTTCCCAAGGTTGAATGCTTAGGGTTCGGGCATCCATCACACTAATATTGGCAACCTGGTTGATGGGCACGTTAGAGCCATAATAGTCGACCACTAATCCGTCGAACATTTGCGGATTGGCTTTTCCGGCCCTGATCTTGATCAGTTCGGCCTCGAGATGACCGATGGCCTTTTTCATTTGTTCCTGCGCGCCGGCACTAATGGATTGTATATCTTCTACCATAGCACAAAACTAAGAAAGTTTACCCACCAATTTTCGACACCCCGCTGGGTTTTAAAAAAAGGATGCACATTTGTAAAAAACAGACCTATGGCTGCCTCTACTGCCGACCTTCGCTCCATTGCCACGCAACTACGCAGAGATATCGTTCGTATGGTACATGCCGTCAACAGCGGACATCCGGGCGGTTCACTCGGCTGCGCCGATTATTTTGCCGCCTTGTACTTCAGGGTCATGAAGCATGATCCCTCTTTCGACATGAATGCCACCGACGAAGATGTTTTTGTTTTATCGAACGGACATATATCTCCTATCTTCTATGCCACACTGGCCAGAGCCGGATATTTTGACAAATCGGAGCTGTCCACGTTTCGTAAGATCAATTCCAGATTGCAAGGCCATCCCGCCACGCACGAACATCTGCCCGGCATTCGTATTGCATCGGGCTCGCTCGGGCAAGGATTAAGTGTTGCGGCCGGCGCAGCCCTTTCCAAAAAACTCAATGGAAAAAAAGAGCTGGTCTTTTCGTTGCACGGAGACGGAGAACTTAACGAAGGACAGATCTGGGAGGCCGTACTTTTCGCGGCCCATCACAAGGTAGATAACCTGATCGCTACTATCGATTGGAACGGTCAACAGATCGACGGGCCCACCGACAAGGTGATGGCACTAGGCGATCTGGCTGCCAAGTTCAGCGCCTTTAACTGGACCGTGCTACAGATGAACGGTAATGATATGGACGATACCGTGGCCGTGCTCGAAAAAGCAAGATCGCTTACCGGACAAGGAAAGCCGATCGTGATCTTGATGAAGACCGCAATGGGTAAAGGGGTTGACTTTATGGAAGGCACGCACGAATGGCATGGAATTGCTCCCAACGATGAACAACTCGCCAAGGCGCTGGCACAGCTTCCGGAGACACTTGGCGATTATTAATTACTCGGCGCGTAACTCAAATGGTGTACGCGATGCTTTGTAGGCCGGCAACCAAGAAGCCAGTATGGCAATGAGCAGCACCGTAGCCCCTACCAATAAAAAATCGGTGGCCCGCAGCGCTACCGGATAATAATCGATCAGAAAACTTCCTCCCTGTAGCGGAATCAGATGATACCGTATCTGCAACCAGGCCAATGTAGCCGCCATCAACATGCCTATGCCGGCACCACCTGCGGCCAGTAACAATCCTTCGGATAAAAAAATTCGCAAAATGCCCCTGCGGTCCATGCCGAGTGCCTGCAGCACACTGATGTCCTTTTGTTTTTCGAGTACTAGCATGGTCAGGGCACCGATCATGGTAAAGGCAGCCACCACCAAGATCAACGAAAGAACGGCATAGACGATCCAGCGCTCCGTGCGCATTACGGCATACAGACTTTGATTTTGCTGGTAGCGATCTTGCACAACGCAATCCTTGCCCATTATCTGTTGCAACGAATTGCGCAGGGCCTGCGGATCTGCATCGCTTGCCGTGGCGATCTCTACCGCGCTACAAGACACAGCGGAGAGACCCAGCGAAGCTTGCATAAATGCAATAGGCACGATGGCATAGCGATTGTCGAAATCTTGTTGAATCATAAAGGTGCCAGCGGTCTGCAGCGAACCGATCTTGATATCGCGGGTCCAGTCGAGTTGAAGGGTCGATGTCTTTTGTGGAAGGTATACCGTTAAGGGAATCAAATTTCGATCGGCATAAACACCCAGCGCATCGGCCACACCCGCTCCCATAATTACCTGAGGCTGCTCGGCGGTACCCAAGCGGTAAGCGCCATTGACCAGGTTCGAGGCCACCCCACTTACTTGTTGATAAGTTTCCTCTACCCCCTTTAGTTGCACCATAGCCTGGTTCTCGCCAGCCTGCAGCATCGCTTTTTCTTCGACCACTCGCGACAGGGCGGTAACACCCGGCAATGCAGCAATGGCCCTCCACTGATCTTCTTGCAGATTCAACGTCTTGCCACTGGCGGGGGTCAGCTTCCACGAAGGATAAAAAGAGGAGTACAGCGACTTGACCATTCCCTCAAAACCATTGAACACACTCAACACTAAAATAAGTGCGGCCGTGCCCACCACCATGGCTCCCATACTGGTCCAGGCGATCACATTGATGGCCTGCGTCGATTTCTTGGCTTTAAAATAGCGCCAGGCAAAAAGAAGGTGCATGCGGTAGCGGTTCAGGAATCTTTTTTCTTGGATTGCTTTTTGCGCTCTTCTTCGATGCGTGAGAAAAGCTCCTCCATCTTAAAGACATGATCGAGGGTATCGTCGCGAAAGAACTTGATGACCGGAATGCTGCGCAACTGATGGCGCACCCTGTTGGCCAATTCTTTTTTTATGTCGTGATGGCGTTCTTCGATCTTATGGAGCGCCGCCTGCGGGTTGTTGACCTGAAAAAAGCTAAGATAGAAGCGTGCCTCCAGCAGATCGGAGGTTACCTTTACCGAAGAGATCGATACCATCCCGCCTTCGATCATCGTTAGCCCCAGCCGTTGAAAGATATCGTTCATTTCTTCGTTGAGCAGGCCGGCGATCTGCTTTTGTCTTTTTCCTTCTTCCATATAAATTGATTGAGGTCCCTGTAAAAGTAGTTACTTTGCCTCGATCAGCCGCTACACCCATGAGATCTTATGCCCGGATTTTTAGGTATTTAACAGATTACAAAGGCCGTGTTGCGCTCTATTTTCTTTTTATTCTACTGAGCATCTTCTTCTCTATTGTATCGATCGGTATGCTCATGCCCTTTTTGCAGCTCATCTTTACCGGCCAGCAAGCGTTACCGACAGGCAATGGGCATAACCTGGTGCTCGATTCGGTCAATCAATTCTTGCAACAACAGGTCGAGCAGTCTGGCCAACTGGCAGCGCTGGCCATCATTTGCTGGCTGATGATCGTTTTTATCTTAGGAAAGAACTTGTTTTTATACCTGGCCTATTACACGCTCAATCCGCTCAAACATCAATTGGTCAACCAGCTGCGCGAGGACCTTTACGACAAGGTATTGCAACTGCCCATCGGTTACTTCAACGAAAAACGAAAGGGCGATCTGATGAGTCGCATGACCAATGATGTCAATGAGGTAGAGGTTTCGGTGATCGGTGCGCTCGAAGGATGGATACGCGACCCCTTGACCATCTTACTTACGTTGGTGTTTCTCTTTTCGATCAGCGTACCGCTTACCCTTTTTATCTTGGTACTGATACCAGTGTTAGGGCTGGTCGTGGGGCGTATTACCCGCTCGTTAAAAAAGATCTCGCAAGAGGTAGCCCAAAAATTTGGCGAAACGCTGGCCGTGCTCGACGAGACCCTCGGCGGCCTTCGTGTTATTAAAGCTTTTGGAGTAGAGGGCATACTGCGATCTAAATTTCAGCAGGGCAACGAGCGGCTGCGCAAAGCCCGTAACCGTATCGGATACCGAAGAGACCTGGCCTCCCCACTCTCCGAGGTAATGGGAGTGGCCCTGTTTACGGCCGTGTTGTACTACGGAGGAAAACTCGTGTTGCAAGAACAGCTGCTCGATGCGGCTGTCTTCATTGGCTTTTTGGGCATCTTCTACAACATGATCAACCCGGCCAAGGCTCTGGCCACTTCGTTCAGCAATATGCGAAAGGGATCGGCTGCCATTGGCCGAATAGAAGAGATATTGAACGCTCCCATTACGGTCAACGAAGCGCCCGATGCGATAAACTTAACGGCATTTACAACATCGATCGAATTCAAAAATGTACAATTCAGCTATGGCGATGCCCTGATACTCGATGGCATCGACCTGGTGATCCCAAAGGGAAAAACAATTGCGTTGGTGGGAGCTTCCGGATCGGGCAAGTCTACCCTGGCCGACCTGGTGCCTCGCTTTCACGACGTGAGCGCGGGCGAAGTGCTCATTGACGGCATCAACATTAAAAATTACAGCCTGCGTTCGCTGCGAAGTCTGCTGAGCATTGTTACGCAAGAACCCATCGTGTTTAACGACACCATTGCGGCGAACATTGCACTGGGGCAACCCTCTGCTTCCGAAGCAGAGATAGAACAAGCGGCCCGCATTGCCAATGCCCACGATTTTATTCTGGCCAAAGAGCAGGGATACCAGACCAATATCGGAGATCGGGGCAGCAAGCTAAGTGGCGGCGAACGCCAACGACTTACCATTGCACGGGCACTGCTAAAAAATCCACCGATCTTGATTTTAGACGAGGCCACCTCTTCGCTCGATACCGAAAGCGAACGGTTGGTACAAGATGCCATCAACAAGATGATGCAGCAGCGTACCAGCATCGTAATTGCACACCGCCTTTCGACCATTCGCCATGCAGACGAGATCATCGTATTGCAAAAGGGAAAGATCGCCGAGCGTGGCAAGCACGAAGAACTGATCGCGCAAAACGGGATCTACAAAAAATTAGTGGACTGGCAAGAGGTTCGCTAAGCCTTTAACAGCTGACGCGCAATGACCAGTTTTTGTATCTCGCTGGTGCCCTCACCGATGGTGCAAAGCTTGGCATCACGATAAAATTTCTCTACCGGAAAATCTTTCGTATATCCGTAACCACCAAAGATCTGAATGGCATCGGTCGCCACGCGTACGGCCACTTCACTGGCATAGTACTTGGCCATGGCCGATGCGCTGGTTACGGGCAAGTGACGATCCTTTAGGTCGCAAGCCTGCTGAATTAACAGATCGGCCGCTTCGATCTCCGTAGCCATATCGGCCAGCTTAAAAGAGATAGCCTGAAAACTCGCGATCGGTTTATCGAACTGCTGTCTTTCTTGTGCATAGCGAAGCGAAGCCTGATATGCACCGCGGGCAATTCCCAATGAGAGGGCCGCAATGGAGATGCGTCCTCCGTCGAGGATCTTCATAGCCTGCTTGAATCCATCACCGACCTCACCGAGGCGGTTCTCGTCGGGTATTACGCATTCTTCAAATACCAACTCGGCTGTCTCGCTGGCGCGCATCCCCAACTTATTTTCTTTTTTTCCGGCTTTGAATCCGGGAGTGCCTCTCTCTACTACAAAGGCCGTACAATTATTACTGGTGCGGGACTCTCCGGTTCTACAAAGCACAACGGCAATGCCGGCACTGATCCCGTGCGTAATCCAGTTCTTGGTACCATTGATCACCCACTGGTCTCCTTTTCGCACCGCGGTACAGCGCATGTTGCCGGCATCGCTTCCGGTGTTGGCCTCGGTCAATCCCCAGGCTCCGATCTGCTCCGCAGTGGCGAGGGCAGGCAACCATTTTTTCTTTTGCGCTTCGTTTCCGGCCATTAGAATATGACCGGTGCAAAGCGAATTATGCGCCGCCACACTAAGACCGACCGATCCGCAAACGGCCGCGATCTCTTCGATCACTACCTTGTATTCTGCATAGCTAAGACCGGCTCCCCCATATTCGGTGGGCACCAGCACGCCCATCATCCCCAATTGACCAAGGGCACGAAGGGTATCGACAGGAAGAATCTGTGCTTCATCCCACTCCATTACATGGGGTAAAATTTGTTGCTTGGCAAAATCACGGGCAGCGGCCGCTACTTCTTTGGTAAGATCGGAGGTCTCAAATTTCATAGCCGCTAAGATAGGACTTTCATCATGTACACTAACACTTGTTAGTTACTATTTTTCGGGCAGCTCCAGCTCGAGACCATCATACGACAAAGCTATGTCCGAAGGCAACTCGGCAGCAACCGCTTGGTACAATCCCATTTGATGCGAGAGGTGGGTCAGGTATGCCTGCGGCACCTGCAAGGATTGAATCAACGCAATGGCCTGATCGAGGGTAAAGTGAGAAAGATGCGCTTCTTTGCGAAGGGCATTCAACACCAACACGCGGCTGCCCCTGATCTTTTGCAGTTCCTCTTCTTCGATGCGGTTAGCATCGGTAACATAGGTAAAGTGTCCAAAGCGAAAACCCAGCACCGGCATACGGTGATGCCAGACTTGAATGGGCTGCACGGGAATATCCCCTACCCAAAAAGGAGACTCGGTAATGGTTTGCAGTTGCAACTCGGGAATACCCGGATAGCGCGACTCGGCAAACGCATAATAAAAATCGCGACGCAGCGCCTCTTCGGTCAGAGAATCGGCGAATACCTGCATGGGCTTTTGTCCAAAATGATTGTAGGCCCTAATGTCATCGAGGCCGGCCAAATGATCTTTATGAGGATGCGTAAAGAGTACTGCATCGAGGTGACGCACTTTTTTTCGAAGCATCTGGTAGCGAAAATCAGGACCGGTATCGACCACCAGTGTCGTGGTGGGCGATTGTACCAATATGCTCGAGCGAAGCCGTTTGTCGCGTGGATCGGAAGAGGAACATACCTCGCAATCGCAGGCGATCATGGGAACACCGCCACTGGTGCCGGTACCCAAAAAAGTGATCTTCAGGGGAGGACAGTTCATGCCCGCATTAAAATGATTTCGTCAAAGAGTTTCGCGGATTCTTCGGAGAGCATGCCCGGATCGATGGATAGTTGCGGTATTAGATCGATGAGGGTATTGATGCGTCCCTCGATGGGCAAAAACTTATTGAGCACTACTACCTTCTTCGATTCCAAGATGCAGTAGCCGCTCTGAAAGGTTCCTCTTTCGTAACGCAAAACATAGCCGGCCTGTTCGGGGATGGCCTCCAATTTATCAAGGGTTGTCTGGTTGTACTTCATACGGATTTACAAAGGTACGCGATTGCAGGGTGATGACGGGCACGATCATTTCCTCTAAGCTAATGCCGCCGTGCTGAAAGGTATTACGATAATAATTTACATAGTGATTATAATTGTTGGGATAGCACAGGTAGTGATCGCCCTTGGCAAAAATATAAGAGGAGTTGATGGCCGGACTGGGCAGTCCCGCTTGCGCGGGATTACGAAACGCCAGCACATCCTTGGGTTCGTATTGCAGATTACGTCCGTGCTTGTAGCGCAGGTTGGTGGTGGTCTGCTTATCGCCCAAGACCTTACAGGGCGTATGCACTCGAATACTTCCGTGATCGGTTGCCAACACTACCTTGCAACGCTTATCGGCAATGCGCTTGAGTGCCTGGTGCAACGGGGAATGCTCGAACCACGAGGCCGTTACACTCCGGTAACTGCTCTCGTCGCCGGCCAACTCCTTGAGCACCTCCATTTCCGTACGCGCATGGCTGAGCATATCCACAAAGTTGTAGACGATAATGTTGAGGTCGTTGCCCATCAGGTTATGGATCTGTTGTTGCAGCTCGAGCCCCGATTGATTGTTGACCACCTTGGTGTAGTGCACCCGCAACGATCCCTTACCAATACGTTGTAAGTGGGTACGAAGCAGTTCCTCTTCGAAAAGATTCTTGCCCCCTTCCTCTTCGTCGTGCTTAAAATACTGCGGATATTGCTTTTGCATCTCTACCGGCAGCAACCCCGAGAAGATAGCATTACGCGCATATTGTGTGGCCGTAGGTAAAATGCTGTAGAAACTGTCTTCTTCGGTACGTCTGAAATTTTGCAGGAGCACCGGCTCGATGGCCTTCCACTGATCAAAACGCAAATTGTCGATCAGAATAAAAAATAGCGGAACCTCCTTTTCGAGTTGCGGAATTACCTTGTTGCGCAGTAAGGTATGGCTCATGACCGGAGCCGACGCAGGCTCTTGGATCCAACCTGCGTACTGCTTACTGATAAACTTAAAGAATTCGGTGTTGGCCTCTGCTTTTTGCGTTTGCAGCACCTCTTGCATCTCGGGGCTATCGGTGCGCTGCATCTCAAGTTCCCAGTACACTAATTTTTTATAGATATCCCTCCACTCGCGGTGATCGGGATTGCTGTTGAGGGCGGTAAACAAATGCCGAAACTGTTGCTGGTAGGCCGAGGTGGTCTTTTCGGCTACCAGTCGTTTATTGTCGATGATCTTCTTTAGGCTCAGCCAGACCTGGTTGGGGTTGACCGGTTTGATAAGGTAGTCACTGATCTGAGCACCGATAGCATCATCCATCAAATTCTCGGTTTCGTTCTTGGTAATGAGCACCACCGGCAACGAACGGTCGATCTCTTTGATCTTGGCAAGTGTTTCGAGCCCGGTAATACCCGGCATGCTCTCGTCGATCAATACGACATCGACCGGATGCTCCTTTACATAGTCGATCGCCTCAAACCCATTGGTAAAGGTCTCGACCTGATAGCCTTTATTCTCTAAAAAAAGTTGCTGCGAGCGAAGGCTTTCGATCTCGTCATCGACCCATATGATCCTTGCCAGTGCCATAACCTCAAATTTAGCTTTTTAAGGCCAGCCTTTGTATTTTTGAAGACTGGCCCTGCCGGCTTTAACAATATGGCTACTTCTTCTCTTGTCAGAAAGATCATCAACGACCCGGTATATGGTTTTATTACCATTGACCACCCATTGATATTGGAACTGATCTCGCATCCCTATTACCAGCGGCTGCGCAACATTCATCAAATGGCCTTTGCGCACCTGGTCTATCCCGGTGCCATGCACTCCAGGCTCCATCACTCGCTGGGCGCCTATCACCTGATGGGCATTGCACTCTCTGAACTAAAAAGCAAGGGTGTGCCCATTACCGAAGAAGAGGAGCTGGGCGCCAAACTAGCCATCTTGCTCCACGACGGCGGACACGGGCCCTTCTCGCATGCCCTCGAAAAAGTACTGATACCCGGGCTGCATCACGAGACGCTCTCGCTGCTGATCATGGAGCATCTCAACGACCATTTTAACGGACAGCTCTCTACCGCTATCTCGATCTTTACAGATACCTACCCCAAACGTTTCTTGCACCAGCTAATTTCCGGACAACTCGATGTAGATCGCATGGATTACCTGAACCGGGACAGTTTCTTTACGGGGGTTGCCGAGGGAGTCATTGGGTACGATCGCATCTTAAAAATGCTGGCCGTAAAAGACGGGGCGCTGATGGTAGAAGAAAAGGCGATCTTTTCGATCGAAAAATTTCTGATCAGCCGCCGACTGATGTACTGGCAGGTCTATTTGCATAAGACCGTGGTGAGTGCCGAGATGTCGGTGGTATTGATCTTTAAGCGAGTGCTCGAACTATTGCAGCAGGGCGTTCCCTTGCAGGCTGCCAGTACCGATCTGGACTTTTTCTTGCAAAACCGTGAGGCCGGTACGACCATCAAGCAGCATTTAGACCGTTTTTGTCGTCTTGACGATCACGATGTGATGGCCAGCATCAAGAACTGGTGCCATCACCCCGACAAAGTTCTTTCTACCCTTAGCCGTCTGGTTACCGAACGAAAACTTCTCAAGATCCGCTTCTTAAAAGAGCCCATTGCCCCTGCGCGGTTGGCTGAACTCCGAAAAGAGACCGCCCTTGAATTGGGCATCACAGAACAAGAAGCGGGTTACTTTGTTTTTATGGGAAAAGCCAGCAACACTACCTATAATCCCAAAGACGAAAGGATCCATATTCTTTTTAAGGACGGCACGGTCAAGGATATCTCTGAGGTCGACAACGCGCTCATCAATTATGGCAGCAGTCTGGCCTTTGGAGAGATCAGCAAAGAATATATTTGTTATCCGGGGCACAGTAAGATCTAATTAAAAGCATGGCCTACTACGTAGCGCCTTTATAAAATATAGTCGTTCGCCTATGATGCAGTTTACCGCCGCCCAGCTAGCTCCGCTTATCGGAGCCGCGATCGTAGGTGATTCCGACGTATCGGTACAAGCATTTGGCAAGATCGAAGAAGCACAGCCCGGCCAGCTTTCTTTCTTGGCCAATCCCAAATACGAGGAATATCTCTACACTACAAAAGCCTCGGTCGTTATCATCAACAACGATCTTGTTTTGCGACAGCCGGTATCGACTACCCTGCTGCGGGTCAACGATGCGTACTCTTCTTTTGCCACGCTATTGGATATCTACCAAAAAATGCAGCAATCGAATCTGACGGGCATTCAACAACCCACTCATATCGATCCCAGCGCTACGCTGGGCGAACAAGTATTCGTGGGCGCTTTTTCGTACGTCAGCGAACAAGTTACCATTGGAAAAAACAGTAAGATCTATCCGCACTGCTTTATCGGCAACAACGTAACCATCGGAGAGAACTGTGTACTGCACGACGGAGTAAAAATCTATCACCAGTGTCAAATAGGAAATAACGTGATCGTTCATGCAGGCACGGTGATCGGCAGTGATGGTTTCGGATTTGCACCAAAGGCCGATGGCCGTTTGCAAAAAGTACCCCAGATCGGGAATGTAATTATCGAAGATGATGTAGAGATCGGCGCCAATACCACCATCGACAGGGCCACCATTGGAGCCACCATTATCCGAAAAGGAGCCAAGCTCGATAACCTTATTCAAATTGCGCACAATGTAGAAGTGGGCGACAGCACCGTAATTGCGGCACAGGCCGGCATCAGCGGCAGCACCAAGATCGGCAAAGGGGTGATGATCGGGGGACAAGCCGGTATCGTAGGTCATATTCAATTGGGAGATGGAGCCAAGGTCAATGCGCAAAGCGGGGTCTCAAAATCGATCGAAAAAGGAAAGGCCGTAACCGGCACTCCTGCCTACGACTATACCCAGGCCCTTCGCAGCCAGGCCATTGGTCGGCAGCTGCCCGAACTTGAAAAGCGGATCAAGGAGCTGGAGAATATTATAAAAGACTTGAAATCAGGTAAATAGAAGCCCTCTTTCGCATGCCTGGGGTAAGTGTTATCTTTGCAGCCACTAATCCGCCCATCCATGGCCAAAACCTTTAATCCCGACAAGCAACATACCCTTAGTTCGGCTGTTACCATTTCGGGCACCGGGCTGCACACGGGCATACTGGCCGATCTGACCCTCCATCCGGCCAATCCGGGTTTCGGTTTTCAGTTCAAACGCATTGACCTTCCCAATCAACCCATCATCAAAGCTGATTGCGATCTGGTCACCGACACCAGCCGCGGTACCACCCTCGAGATCGATGGCGTTAAAGTAAGCACCGTAGAGCATGTGCTGGCCGCCCTGGTGGGCATGGGCGTAGATAATTGTTTGATGGAGATCAATGGCCCCGAGATCCCGATCATGGATGGAAGCTCCGGACCTTTTGTAGAGCTCATCGAAAAAGCCGGTGTACAAGAGCAAGATGCCGCCAAAGTGTGGTACAGCATCGACGAAAATATTTTTCACTACGACGAAGGAAAGCGGGTAGAGATGGTGGCCATGCCGGCCATGGAATACCAGATCACGACCTTGATCGATTTTAACTCTCCGGTACTGGGCACCCAACACGCGGGCTTAAAAACAATTCGCGAGTTTAAAAAAGAGATCGCCACTTGTCGCACCTTCTGCTTTTTGCACGAACTGGAGGCACTCATCGATAACAACCTTATCAAAGGAGGAGATGTCAATAATGCCATTGTGGTCGTCGATAAACCCGTAGAGGGAGAAGAACTGGAAAGACTTAAAAAGATATTCAAAAAAGAAAAGATAGAGGTAAAGAGCGAAGGATATCTGAACAATCTCGATCTCCGTTTTCCTAACGAACCCGCCCGTCACAAATTATTGGACGTGGTGGGAGACCTGGCCCTGATCGGCTATCCGATCAAAGCCCGCATTATTGCCAACCGGCCCGGACACAGCAGTAATGTGGCCTTTGCGCGCAAGATCAAACAGTACATCAAAAAGAACAAGCACACGCGTGATGTGCCCACGTACGACCCGTCGGTACCTCCGGTATACGACCATCAGTATATCGAAAGAACGCTGCCCCACCGCTTTCCATTCGCGCTGGTCGATAAAGTGATCGAGCTGAGTGATACCCATATTGTGGGCGTCAAGAACGTCACCTTCAACGAGTGGTTCTTTCAGGGACATTTTCCGGGCAATCCGGTTATGCCCGGCGTGCTGCAAATTGAGGCGCTGGCGCAATGCGGCGGTATTCTGGCCATTAACCTGAGTGGCGAGGGCGAATACAATACCTATTTTCTCAAGATCGATAACTGCAAGTTCAAGCAAATGGTAAAACCCGGCGATACCCTGCTGTTGAAAATGGAACTGGCAGCCCCGATCCGACGCGGCATCTGCGAAATGAAGGGTACGATCTATGTGGGTGGCAAGGTCTGCGCCGAGGCCGATCTAGTGGCCCAGATCGTGAAAAAATAACAGCCAAAATCTGGCCCGAAAACTGGGCAAAAAAGAGCTAAAAAAGGGCACTGAAAAAGGGGTTTCCCCGAGGGGTTTCAGTAGATTTGCAAGTACCCGAAAAAGGGGTCAAAAAAGCAGCGAGAAACCAACTCTATGAGCATCGAAAATCAGCCCGAAAAAAGAGCTTCCAACGCACAATACAGTGCCGACAGCATACAAGTATTAGAAGGATTAGAGGCCGTTCGCAAAAGACCCGCCATGTACATCGGAGATATTGGCGTAAAAGGTCTTCATCACCTGGTCTATGAGGTGGTCGATAACTCGATCGACGAAGCACTGGCCGGTTATTGCAAAAACATCAAGGTTACCATTCACGAAGACAACTCCGTTTCGGTACAAGACGACGGACGCGGTATACCCACCGCCATGCACACCAAAGAAAAAAGATCGGCGCTCGAAGTGGTGATGACCGTGCTGCATGCCGGCGGAAAGTTCGATAAGGACTCTTATAAAGTTTCGGGAGGATTGCACGGTGTGGGGGTCAGCTGCGTCAATGCGCTCAGCACCAAATTGCATGTAACGGTACAACGCGAAGGAAAAGTATTCGAGCAAGAGTACAAGATCGGTGTACCGCAGTATGCCGTGCGTGAGATCGGCACCAGCGACAGCACCGGCACACGCGTTCATTTTTGGCCCGACGGCAGCATTTTTATTACCACTACGTACAACAAAGAGATCCTGGAGGGACGCTTGCGCGAACTAGCCTACCTGAACCGCGGGGTCCGTATTCATCTTTGTGACCTGCGTGAAGTAGAAAACGGGGTCGCCTACGAAAAAACTTTTTACAGCGAGGGGGGCATCGTAGAATTCGTGGAGATGCTCGACTCCAATGCCGGTCGCAGCCCGCTTATTCCAAAGGTGATCGCCGTAGAGGGAAGGGATGATGCCACCAATGTGGCCGTCGAGGTGGCCCTTAGTTACAACGATAGCTACAACGAGCATATTTATTCGTACGTCAACAACATCAATACCATCGAGGGCGGTACGCACGTCTCGGGTTTTCGTCGGGCCCTTACTCGGGTTTTTAAAAGTTATGGCGATCGCAACGGACTTTTCGAAAAAGCCAAGGTAGAGATCGAGGGAGATGATTTTCGCGAAGGACTCAGTGCCATTATCTCCGTAAAAGTTCCGGAGCCCCAATTCGAAGGACAGACCAAGACCAAACTCGGCAATAACGAAGTGATGGGCGTGGTCGACAGTACGGTCTCTAAAGTGCTCGAGGCCTATCTGGAAGAAAATCCCAAAGAGGCCAAAAACATAGTGGCCAAAGTAATATTGGCCGCCCAGGCCCGCGCTGCCGCGCGCAAAGCACGAGAACTCGTGCAACGCAAGTCGGTGCTGAGCGGAGGCGGACTGCCCGGAAAACTTGCCGACTGTTCCGACCGCGATCCCAACCGCTGCGAATTATTTCTGGTCGAGGGAGACTCGGCAGGAGGTACCGCCAAACAAGGAAGAGATCGTGGGTTTCAGGCTATTCTCCCACTACGCGGTAAGATCCTCAACGTAGAAAAAGCCATGGAACATAAGATCTACGACAACGAGGAGATCCGCAACATGTTCACCGCGCTGGGTGTCAAGATCGGTACGCCCGAAGATCCCAAGGCCCTTGACATGAGCAAGCTTCGTTATCACAAGCTGATCATTATGACCGATGCCGACGTAGACGGATCGCATATCGCCACCTTAATTTTGACCTTTATCTTCCGCTACATGAAGGCCATGATCGAGCAGG
>JBILFN010000154.1:0-2826 GCA_044351575.1 Chitinophagaceae bacterium | reverse complement strand
CCGGAGAGAGCGGTGTACGAATAATGCCTTTATTGAGATCGGCAATACCGCCAAAAGGATCGATCAATTTTCCAAAGTTGTCCTTTTGAAGACTAATGGCCAGCGCATTGATCGTAAAATCGCGCCGCAGCTGGTCATCACTGATGGTGCCAGGTTCTACACTGGGCTTTCGGGAGGTGGGCTGGTAGCTTTCTTTGCGCGCTCCCACAAACTCCAGGTCATAGACCGGCCAGTCCGCAGCGCCGGAGCGCATCAGCAAATGCGCCGTACCGAATGTCTTGAAATAATCTACATGGGGCGCAGGCTTAAATCGCGAAGCCACCACGGTTGCGAGTTCGAGGGCATCACCCACGCACACAAAGTCAATGTCGGTAGTGGCGCGCCCCAATAATTTATCGCGCACAAATCCGCCGACCAAATAGGTCTCGCGATCGAGCGCACCAGCAGCTTTTGCCACCTCTTGCAGCAAGGCCAGTTCTTGTTGGGTACAATTGATATCCACCGGGGCAAAGTTACTGTATAGCCCGCAAGTAGATCAGAGATAGCTTAGGTTGGTCTTGGGAGTCAGCTGCAACAGCGTCTCGTACATCAAGCGGATGGTGCTTTCAATATCATCGCGATGCAACATCTCTACCGTAGTATGCATATAGCGCAGCGGAATCGAGATCAGCACCGAAGGACAGCCATCATTGGAATAAGCGAAAGAATCCGTATCGGTACCTGTACTGCGGCTAAGGGCCCTCCATTGAACAGGGATCTTTTTTTGTTCGGCAACCTTTTCTACCAATGCCAGCAATTTATTATGTACCGCAGGGGCATACGAGAGCGAAGGGCCTTTACCGGTCGCCACATCACCTTCAATATTTTTACTGATGAGCGGTGTGGTCGTATCGTGGGTAACGTCCGTTACTACGGCAATGTTGGGCTTAATGCGACGAGCGATCATCTCTGCTCCGCGCAACCCGATCTCTTCTTGCACCGCATTGACCACATAAAGTCCATAGGGAAGTTTCTTTTTGTTCTGCTTTAATAGCCTGGCCACCTCGGCGATCATAAATCCTCCAATTCGATTGTCGAACGCCCGCCCGATATAATTTCCGTTAGCCAGTTCGTCGAAGCCGTCTTGATATGTAACCACGGCGCCAATGTGAATGCCGAGTTGCTGCACTTCTTTTTTGGAGCGAGCCCCACAATCGAGCCACAAATTATCGGTGCGTGGGCTGGGCTCTTTTTGCTCAGGCGAACCCAGGCGCGTGTGGATGGCAGGCCATCCAAAGACCGCTTTGACCGGTCCTTTTTTTCCGTGAATCAGAACACGCGATGCGGGCGCCGTCTGGTGATCGACCCCGCCGTTCCTCTTTAAATACAATAGCCCGTCTGCCGTAATGTAATTGACAAACCAACTGATCTCATCGGCATGAGCCTCTATGACCACCTTAAAGGGATGGGTAGGATTGACCACACCCACCGCCGTTCCATAAGGGTCCACAAAATGGGTGTCTACATAAGGTTTGAGATATTCTAGCCATAGCTTTTGCCCCCAGGTCTCGAACCCGACGGGCGAGGCATTATTGATGTAGTTTTTAAAGAACTCAAAAGAGTCGTTGGTAAAAATAGATCTTGCAGCTTTTTTTGCGGTGCTCTTGGCCATAGGTAAGATTATTATCGTTAAAAACTAAACTCAGGGACGTCTTAGACGAATACGGGCCGATTCGCTGTAATTACTTCTCTTTCGGGTCTTGTCGATCAGCACTAAACCAAAACTGGCGGTAGTGTCGCGCAATACGCCAGGCAACGTTACCAGATCGGGCTGATTATACGTATTGTACTCGAACTGCAGTTGAATATCGGCCTTGCGAAGCGCACCCGGCAACCCCAGTCTCGACACCGGATAGCGTTGCAGCGTATCGGCACGTGTGCTACCCGCGGCATTGAACCACTTGTAAACAATGTAAATGGAGTCGATATCACCTTCTTGATCGGTGTAGCTGGCCAACAGTTTGATCACATTACCGCTGACCACAACCGAGGGCTGAATGGAGTTGACCTGCACTTGTGGTTCGCTGGTAAACTTATCTTTGTTACAAGCCATTGCCATTAAAACGGCCAATGCCAGAAGAACGTAACTGTTTTTCATACGATACAATCAAAAATACAGCATTTGCAACGACTAACCGAGATAAGAGATCAATGGAATGTTAAGATCTTCGACCAGACACCGGAGCATTTTAACGAACTGGCCCTGGAGGCTTTTTGGTATCAATACCACCAAAACCCCGTCTACCATGCCTTTGTGGATGCCCTTCGAATAGACCCGACCAAGGTAAATACCCCCGAGAAGATCCCCTTTTTACCGATCAGTTTTTTTAAGACCGCCCAAGTTGTTAGTACCCGGGCGTTGAACAAAAAGAAAACAGCGGATAGACCGGGAGATGCCGCTTTGGCTGCAAAACCCTTGCACTTCGAAAGCAGCGGCACCTCGGGCAGCATACCCTCTGTTCATCAGGTGGCCGATGCCTCGCTGTACGAGAGTAGTTTTACAAAGGGCTTTAGCAGACAATTTGGTGCGCCGGCCAATTGGTGCATAGTGGCGCTGCTACCCTCTTACCTCGAAAGAGATAACTCTTCGTTGGTGCACATGACCCATAGCCTGATCGGTCAAAGCGGACATCCACTGAGCGGATTTTATTTGTACGAACTAAAAAAACTACGCGATACACTTGAGCAGTTAGAACAACAGCAACAACCCACCCTGCTGCTGGGCGTAAGCTTTGCGTTGCTGGCGTTGGCAAGGGAATTTCCGCTGCCCCTTAGCCACACTACCCT
>JBILFN010000013.1:0-24864 GCA_044351575.1 Chitinophagaceae bacterium | reverse complement strand
GCTTCCGAGTTTTGCAGAAGACTGGCTTCTTACCTGGATACCCGACACCTTACCGGCAAGGGCATTATTGAGGTTGGTTTGACGAATTACGTTGAGTTGCTCAGAGGTAACAACCTGTGCGTTGGTAGCGATGTTGCGCAGGTTTTTTCTGATACCGTAACCGCTGGATACCACCACCTCGGCTGAGGCGGCGATGTTTCTCTTGACTTGCACTTTGATGGCGTTGTCAGCACCCACCTTGTACTCAGTGGTCTCCAGCCCTACGCCGGAAACGACCAGCACATCGCCGGTTTTGGCAAGCAAGCGAAATACTCCGCTGTTGTCGGCAGCGATCCCCTCGCGGGTTCCCTTCAATTGGACGGTGGCACCGGGAACGGCGGCTCCGTTCTCATCTACAACGGTACCCGTGATCGTCCGGTTCTGAGCAAATGCTAATACGGCAGTGAGCATTAACATCGTGAACAGTGATGCGATTTTTCTCATGTTGACGTTAATTTTTAAAAATTTAAAAGCGTTGACAGCCAATAGAAATTGACCAAAGTTTCGGTAATAGGTTAATGCTATTCAGACACAATGATGCCAACAATAGCTGCGGCAAGATAACCTTTTTTTTAACATATAGTTAATTCGGTGATTTTTTTTTGGTCCTGTCTAATCAATGGAGTTTCAGGCGCAATTGCAGCCTTAGCTCCCTACCCTCAAGGGTGCCGGCCCCATAACCCAACCAGCCATTTAAGCTTATTAAAATATTGTTTTTCAACGTTTTGTCTAACCCGATCCAAAACCGATGCCCAGTTCCGTAAAAAGCACCGATCCCAAACCCGGGCCTCAGATCGGGAGATAGTGCATAAATTCTTGACTGATAGCTATTTGTATCAAAAAACTGATAGCGGAACATAAGATCGACACCGGCATGTACGCGATTGAACAAAAGGTCGGCATAACACAGAAAACCCTGCCCCGAAAACACTGACCCAAACTGCTGCCACGGCCTCGGGTGAGGCTCCACCCGTAACCACTCTACTCGGGTGCGTACCCTGCATCGGGTAGAGAACTGAACCGTTAGCTGCGTTCGCCAGCCTTCCCGTATGCTTCCTTCAAATGCGGAAACTTGCGAACTGTCCGCTAACGATGTCGCCACCTCCCACTTCCTTTCCAATCGATACCGAACCAGTATCGCAGCCCGCTTGTGCGGTCTGTAATCGAGTTGCATCAGGTAATCTGCTCCAGCCGTTGGAGCGTTTGCACGATAACGCAGGTATGGAAAAATATAATGATCGGCATAGGCATCAATGCGAATGTTCGCGCGGGGCCGTAAGGTTACTCCTGCATAGAAGCCCTGTTCGTTCTCTACCGAAGAGGATTCCGAAAACGCGTTCGTATACATGGCGCGATAACCGCTGCCATTGTTTCTGAGCAATGCAAAAAGATCGACGTTAGCTGCAGGCGTTACGATCAAACCGGCCAGCAAGGCCTTCGAACCATTGGCAGCGAGAGCCCCCTCTCCAAAACAGTGCAAATTCTTGCGGGTATACGAAAAATCGATACTGGCATTGTACCAAGAGCGACCTTCTATATCCGCATAGTTGCGAGGATCTTTATTTCTTAGAAACGGCAACGTAAAATGATAATGAACGGCGTTGAGCGAGAGCTCCAGCGATCTTGACCTTATGGACACACGTGAGCCGGCGGTGTATTGACGCAACGCATTTCTTCCCTGCCTTTCCGAATTCGTACGATGATAGCCACTGGTGTTGATCGAGATTACACCCATCTGAATTCCTGACGTATCGTGCTGCACGCGACCGGACAGTGAACGTCGCGACATAAAAACAGTTATGGTCAGCGGCTTCCAACCAATGGTGACCGCCATTCCCCTATGAAAACCAAACTCTCCAGAAGCGCGATGTGGTCTCAAGACCGGACCCTGCCTTTTGATCCAACTCATCTCGGCCGATTTACCAAAGGCCATCGACTGCCAATGCAACAATCCCTGCCCGGCGTTGAATGTAAAATCGCCGACTGCAATCGTCTTTATAAGTCGGGTGCCCCGCCAAAATAAATGAAACCCGCCATGATCTATGGGTGCAGCTCGCCTTTGCAAAAGGGGTTCACCCGGATCTTTCTCTACAAGCCATCCGGCTTGCCAATTTTTTGTTTGCAGTCTATGCCAGACAAGAAGACGTTGTCTGCTGCCTGCCCATGGTTCGCCGCCAAGATCGCTCGCCCGCGTAAGGAGGCCGGTAAGCCTGCACAGAAAATCTTGTGTGAGACCCGACCGCGAAAGCAGGTGCGCTCGACCACTTGCACGGGGCGGCAACACCCGCACATAAGGAGCCAGTTGTCTTATAAGATCTGGCGTGTAACCCGCAATGGCCTGCAATTCGTTAAGATGAATAAGCGCGCCCAATGACTGCCGGTGTAAAAGCAAGAGGTCGATCTGCGCGTCAGCTAAAAGGGTCAATTGTTTTAATTCCTCACTCGAAGCTTCATTCAGCAATAATGGCTCCCTTAAAAAACGCGACAGGTCATCGAAGAGATCTTCATCTGGCCCGGGTGCAGTCTGGGCCGTTACATTACTTTCAACCAATGGCTCCAGCCTAAGAGGGATTGACTGAGCAAGCAGTAAGGGCGACTGCAGCGCACAGAAAATGCACCCTATCAAAACAGGCCGACACAGCACTCTTCTCATGGAGGGTTATACTTTAACGAACCTGTTGGTCAGCGATTTTTTCTACTGGAATACTATATACACTCATGCCGTTACTGACTCCAATCAGCGAATAAATGCCGGAGTGAACTTGAACGCCCACATTCTTGCCGATACCCAGCATTAACCCGAACCAGCACAGCGCGGGAGAACCCAAATACCCGATCCAAAATTTTGCCTTTCGGGAGGGCTGGTAGCAAATTGCAGATGATCCCATTGCCCCGCGCCCACTTTCTTTTGTAACGCCGAAGACCCATACAAATTTGTCGGTGGGCTGATAACCCAGCATGCATCGCAATACCGAAAGGTCGCCCGGCCTGTATCGGTCAGCGCCCTGCCACATCAAACGGGTATACGAAAACCCCGTATACAATTGCTCACTTACCGAGAATGAGATTCCGGCTGCTGCCATTGGAACCAAGATAGAAGCATTAGCGCCTGCTTTCTTTCGGTTTACCCCCAGTGACAAACCGACCGATGCCTGGCTTGATACCCTTTTTGCATGGGTGACCATCAGCAACTGATCGGTCAAGGCAGGCAACCCTTCTTGCGCCACGAGAAAACTCCAAGATCCACTTGCAACGGGCAAGATACCCCCTGCTGCCCAGGTCGACCAACCCGGTGCTAAAAAACGTTGCTCTCCGCCAAATGCCCACGCAGTGTTGCGAAAACGGGCGATGGCGGCCGGATTGACCGCAACTGAAAAAGGGTGTTTATCTATTGTGCCAAGGCTGGAGGCCACGGCATGATGCGCCTGCACCGAGTGTAGAAGAGGCTGCGCCGAGGTTCGAAAAAAACAAGTTGGTCCCATGAGTACAATGCCAATAAAACGGGCCATAACTACGTTACTCGTACCGATGCGCATCCTGTAAGTTTAACATGGCCACAAGCAAAAGGCAACAGACTAAAAACAAACTTTAGTGCTAAAAATTCCTGATAAATGGGGTTACCTTCGCCCCATGAAAATGCTGGATGGTAAAGTGGCCGCCGAGGCCGTTAAAGAAGAATTGAAACTGCAAGTGGCAGAAAGGGCTGCGAACGGAAAGAAAATTCCACACCTGGCCGCCATTTTAGTAGGCAATAACGGGGCCAGCGCCACGTACGTAGCTGCCAAAGTAAAAGCCTGCGAACAGACCGGTTTTATATCTACGCTCATTCGCCTCGAAGAAAGCGTGAGCCAACACGAGCTGCTCGAGTCGATCAACTCTCTCAATCAAGATCCCGATGTCGATGGTATATTGGTACAATTGCCGTTACCAAAACATATCTCAGAGCAAGAGGTGATCGATGCGATCGATCCGCAGAAAGACGTGGATGGATTTCATCCGGTCAATGTAGGCAAGATGGTGCAAGGGGCCGACTGTTTTGTGCCGGCCACTCCGCTGGGGATCATGTTGCTCTTAGCCCATTACAAAATAGACACTGCCGGCCTCAACGCTGTGGTAATAGGCCGAAGCAACATCGTGGGCAGACCTATGAGCATTCTGCTAAGCGCCAATACCCGACCAGGCAATTGCACCGTTACCCTTTGTCATTCGAGAACGAAAGATCTGGCCACCCATTGTAAGCAAGCCGATCTGATCGTTGCGGCGCTGGGACAACCCCTTTTTCTTAGAGAAGATATGGTAAAAGAGGGTGCTATTGTAATTGACGTGGGCATTACCCGCGTAGAAGACGCCACCAAAAAAAGTGGATTCCGCCTATTGGGAGATGTAGACTACGAAAAAGTAGCTCCTGCATGCAGTTGGATCACGCCTGTTCCCGGGGGCGTAGGTCCCATGACCATAGCGGCCCTAATGAAAAATACCTTCCTTGCCTGCTCCCGAAAATAGAAATCCGATGGTAAGCCTCTTAGAACAAACAACGCTTCCTGTAATGGAGCAATTCTACACGCTGCAGGGAGAAGGAAACTTTCAGGGCCAAGCGGCTTACTTTATAAGACTGGGCGGGTGCGATGTTGGCTGTGTGTGGTGCGATGTAAAAGAGAGTTGGGAAGCCGACAAACACCCCCGACAGACGATCACACAACTTGTGGACGCCGTACGAAGCACACCCGCTAAGATCGTAGTAATTACAGGAGGTGAACCCCTGATGCATCCCCTCGATACGCTCACACGACAACTACGAGAAGCAGGACTGCGCTGCCATTTGGAAACATCGGGTGCACACCCCATGAGCGGGCATTGGGATTGGATCTGCCTTTCGCCGAAAAAATTCAAATCGCCTTTACCCGAGTGCTTACCGCTCGCGCACGAACTCAAGGTGGTCATTTACCACCCCAGCGACCTGGACTGGGCCGATCGACATGCCGCGTTAGTTTCAAAGGACTGTAAATTATATCTGCAACCGGAATGGGACCGCGCCGAGCAAGTAACGCCATTGATCGTAGACAAAATAAAAAATGATCCGCGCTGGCAACTTAGTTTGCAAGTGCATAAATACATTCAGGTACCATGAGAGGATGGTTCAATCGAGTCGTTGCGCAGTGGTTGGCATTACTCTTTATGCTGGCACCTTTCGTTGCGCAAGGACAGGGATATCGTCCCGACAAGGTGAGCAAAAAAGCCGTTCAGTTGTACGAGAAGGCCTACGAAAAAGCCTCCGCAGGCAGCAATCGCGAAGCCATCGATCTGCTGCAGCAGGCTACTGACGCCGACGAAAATTATGCCGATGCGTGGGTAGCACTCGCCAAGCTGCAAGCCGAGGGTAAGAATTATCCTTATAGCCTCATCTGTTTTAGAAGGGCGCTTTCGATCGATGCGGAGTATTTTAAACCCTACCTGTTATCGTATGCGATCTCATTGGGTGGCGCCGGCGATTTTGCCAAGGCACTTGAGATCACCAATCGCTATATCGACCAATATAAACCTACCGGATCGGCACTCGAGAGCGCCCAACAACGCAAACGAAATTTTGAATTTGCGGTGCAACAAGAAAAATCCGCTGCCGCCCCTTCCGATAAAACAATTTTTGCCCCAAAGAATCTGGGCGCTACGGTCAACTCGAAAATGGCAGAATACCTTCCTTCGCAGACCATAGATGGCAAGCAACTTTTCTTTACCCGCAGGGTCGACACCTACAACGAGGACTTTTTTAGCAGTACCACCACGCGTCCGGGCAGCTGGGAGTCCGCATTGCCCGTAAAGGGGTCGCTCAATACACCCCAAAGCGAAGGGGCCATGATGATCTCGCAAGACGGATCATGGCTGGTATTTACAGGCTGTTACCGCCCCGACAGCTATGGTGGCTGCGATCTGTACATATCTTATCGGACCCCTGCTGGTTGGTCTGCCGCTGTCAATCTTGGCGCAGGGGTTAACTCCGACCAGTGGGAATCGCAACCCTGCCTTTCTCCTGACAAACAAGAATTGTATTTCGCCTCGCGCCGTGCGGGTGGTTTTGGTGGTAGTGACCTCTACGTTTGCAAGATGCAAGAGAATGGCCGGTGGAGTGCTCCAGTTAATCTGGGCCCCTCCGTCAACACACCCGCCGATGAGCAATGTCCTTTTATTCATGCCGACAATCAAACCCTCTACTTTACTTCTTCGCATTGGCCGGGTTACGGGGATGATGATATTTTCTTTGTTCGCAAACAAGTAGACGGGTCATGGTCGCAGCCCACGAACCTGGGCTACCCTATCAATACCATTGACCGTGAGGGAACCCTTTTTATTACAGCCGACGGAAAGACCGCACTCTATGCTGCCGAGCGAAAAGACAGCTACGGCGGTTTGGACCTGTACAGCTTTGAACTAAAAGAAAAGAACAGGCCCTACCCCACGCGCTGGGTGCAAGGGCAGGTAACCGATAAAAAGACAGGAAAGGGAATTGCCGCCACCCTTGAATTGACCGACCTTACCACACGCCAGGTTATCTCGAAGGTCAAAACAGACAGCAGTGGCAATTATTTGTTGACCTTGCCCACCGGTCGTGACTACGCATTTACCGTTAACCAAAAAGGATATCTATTTAACTCGGACCAATATTTTCTTAAGAACGGGATCTCCGATTCGGCCGCACAAAAAAATATCGTATTGCAACCGATAGAAAAAAATGCCGCTATTGTACTCAAAAATATTTTCTTCGAGACCAACCGTTTCGAGCTAAGTCCTGCTTCTCTTACCGAATTAGATAAACTGGTCATCTTGCTACAAGAAAACCCCACCATCAAGATCGAGATCGGAGGACACACCGATAATGTGGGAAAGGCAGCCGACAACCTTACCCTCAGCGACCACCGTGCCAAGGCGGTCGTAGATTATCTAGTTGGAAAAAAAATAGAGGCTACGCGGCTCACGGCCAAAGGATACGGCATGTCACAACCGGTGGCCGATAATGCCAGCCCCGAGGGAAGAGCGCTCAACCGACGCACCGAAATGAAAATTACCGGCCTATAGCGAAGCCACGCTACGCGTGTTATCTTTTGCTAAACCCTGTTATGGAGAAGGTACTCCGCTGGCAGATCGCCCTTACACTGGTACCGGGTCTCGGACCGGTCAACGCCAAGTCGATATTGAATTTTTTTGATGTTGACGAAGTATTTCGAGCAACCAAAACCGCATTGGAGCAAGAGAATGTCTTACCGCCTCGTTTAGTTGATGCGCTACTGCATTTTTCTGACTGGGAGCGCGTGGAGCAGGAAATACAATTCATACAAAGAAATCGCATTCGCCCCTTGTTCATTACCGACAAAGACTATCCAAGCCGACTATTTTCTTGCAACGATGCTCCCGTCTTGCTTTACTACAAAGGAGAGGCCAATCTCAATGCGCCAAGAACGATCGCCGTTGTGGGCACGCGCGGCTGTACCCGACAAGGCGTTCGTATAACCGAGGAGATCATCACAGAACTTGCTTCCTATGGAGTGACCATCATTAGCGGGCTGGCAACGGGCATAGACACGGTGGCGCATCGAAGCGCATTGCAAAATGGTCTGCCCACTTTGTCTGTGCTGCCGCTGGGTCTCGATGCTGTGTATCCTGCCATAAATCGACCCCTGGCCAGAGAGATCCTGCGCTCAGCGGGCGGATTACTGACCGAATCGATGACAAAGAATAACGGCGACACCTACCTCTTTCCGAGAAGAAATCGAATTGTGGCGGGTTGCAGCGATGCCGTTCTTGTAGTAGAGAGTGGAACAAAAGGCGGGAGTCTAATTACGGCAGAACTTGCCACAGATTACGGACGTGAGCTGTTTGCCATACCCGGCAGACCTAACGACCCCAAGAGCCAGGGCTGTCATGCGCTTATCAAACAACACAAGGCCCATCTGGTAGAATCGGGAGATGATGTAGCCATCTGCATGGGATGGGAAAAAATCACAACCGACAACCGAATAGTACCCTCCGGCAAGAAAACTAAAATGGCGCCGGCCGCACTTTCGGCTACCGAAGCGCGCTTATTGCATCATATCAGTGCGGTTGAAATGCGCACAATCGATCAGCTTCAAGAGTGGAACCAACAAGAACCACAAGCACTCGCTGCGGCGCTAATTAACTTAGAATTAGCAGGGCTGATCGTATCTTTGCCGGGTAATCGCTACCAATCTGTTTGATGGATTCCATTATGAAATGCGTCATTATGAGCCGATCGCTTTTGTATTTGTTGGGCGTAACTTTCTTTCTTTTTCCCAGCAACGCATTCGCACAAGCCTGCACGACATTAGGGCAAACTCCATCAACTGCCTTTCCGGTTTGTGGAACAGCGGTGTTCACACAAAACAATGTACCCAGTTGTACCAATGCCCCTAACTTATTTGTGCCGGGTTGCAACCTCAACCAATGCCAGTACAGTGATATCAATCCATTTTACTATCGCTTTAAATGCTATCAATCGGGAACGCTCGGATTTACCATCACCCCCATTTCTGCCACAGATGATTACGACTGGCAGCTATATGACATAACCGGCCTTAACCCCAACGAGATCTTCACGAATCGTAACATCATCGTAACTGGCAACTGGGCCGGTAACCCCGGACCCACCGGTACTTCTGCCACCGGGGCAAACTTTATTCAGTGTTGCTCCGACCAAACCGGCAATGAGCCCCGTTTTGCCGCGATGCCCATCTTACAGGTAGATCACGAATACATATTACTGGTAAGTAATTACTCTCCCAGCCAGGTTGGTTATCGCTTGTCCTTTAGCGGAGGCACCGCCGTTATTACCGACCCACTATTGCCTAAACTTTCTACCGCAAAACCTGATTGCGATGGTCGCAAGATTACAGTAAAGCTCAATAAACCCATTCGATGCAACAGCACCACGCTTAGTGGCAGTGAGTTCAGCATTGTTCCGGCCGTTACTACGGTAATCGCCGCGCAGCCCGATTCGTGCAGCTTTGGATTTGACATCGATGAGATAACGCTTACCCTGGCAGCACCTCTCACCAACGGCAACTACGATCTGGTCATCAACAATGGCAGCGACAACAATACGTTGCTTGACGATTGTGCCCGCGGCATTCCGCAAGGAGACCGGGTTCCCTTTACCTACTTTATTCCGCAACCCATTTTTGCCGACAGCATTGGCAGAACACCTTGTGCCCCCGATTCGATCAAGCTTTATTTTCCAAAGCGAATTCTCTGCTCCACGATCGATCCGCGCGGAATTGATTTTACGGTAACCGGCCCCAGCCCCGTATCAGTTACTGCCGCCAGCGGAAATTGCATCAACGAAAAAACAGATTTTGTTACAATCAAGTTTTCAGCGCCCATCAAGATCGGAGGAGCGTATCAACTGCGGCTGAGGGCCGGCACAGACACGGTGATCATCCAGGATGAATGCGGCCAACCCCTGCCTTCGCAAAACATGAACTTCGGCGTAGCCGATACTGTCACGGCCCGTTTTAATTTCTCGGCCACCATGGGATGTCTCCAGAACAGCTACCTGTTTTCGCATAACGGCGCAGGTGGTGTCAATAGCTACAACTGGACCTTTAACAATACGATCCGAGTAACGACACCCAATCACCGAATTAATTTTCCTTCGAACAGCACCAACACCATTTCGCTAAAGGTCAGCAATGGGGTCTGCACCGATTCGATCTCTCAACAATTGGTCTTGAATAACCAGGTCAAGGCTGCGTTTACGCTCTCTGATTCGATCATTTGTCCCGAAGACAAGTTATCGTTCGTCAACACCTCATTGGGGCAGGTCGATCAATGGCGCTGGCAATTTGATGCGCTGGCCGCATCTTCGCAAAAAGATCCGCCGCCCTTTCAGTTTCCCTTCAACAACCGCGAGAGTTTTTACCGCATCCGCCTTACAGCGACCAACTTGCAAATGGCATGTAGTGACAGTGTCGATAAGATCGTAAGGGTGCTCAACCATTGTCTGATAGAGGTCCCCAACGCGTTTACACCCAACAACGATGGACTCAACGACTTTTTTAGCCCGCATAATGCCCTTAAGGCCACAAACTATTCCTTCTCGGTATTTAATCGTTGGGGACAATTGGTCTATCGGACCAATAACTGGATGGACCGCTGGGATGGCAAGGTCAATGGGCAGGTGCAACCTACGGGCGTCTACGTTTGGAAACTCAGTTACACACACCGCGATACCGGACAGCCCATCTTTAGAAAGGGTACCATTACCCTTATTCGGTAGTGGGTTTAAAGCTTACTGACTGCCTGATTACCAATGACCCTGCAGCGATATTTTGCCAAAACCCCCGCAGGGCCTATCTTTGCACATGGCGACAAAAAAATTCTCCCCTGCTTTTATGGACCGTTTTTTCGGCGAAGGGCTCACCTTCGACGATGTTTTGCTGATGCCCGGCTACAGCGACGTGCTGCCCCGTGAGGTAAATACACGCAGCAAACTGACCAAAAACATTACCCTGAACATTCCGTTGCTCTCGGCAGCGATGGACACTGTAACCGAAGCCTCGCTGGCCATTGCATTGGCGCGAGAGGGAGGGCTGGGCATCCTTCACAAGAACATGCCCATCGACAAACAAGCCGATCAGGTCAGAAAAGTAAAACGCAGCGAGAGTGGAATGATCATCGATCCGGTCACCTTGCTGGCCTCGGCCACCATTGGCGATGCGCTACGACTAATGCAAGAAAATAAGATCGGAGGCATTCCCATCGTAGATGCCAAACGAAAACTGGTAGGTATTCTAACCAACAGAGATCTTCGCTTCGAACATAACTTATTCAAGAAAGTTAGTGAGGTAATGACCAGCAAAGACCTCTACACCGCACCCGAGGGTACGGACCTTAAAAAGGCAGAGCAACTCTTTAAGAAAACCAAGGTAGAGAAACTGCCCATCATCGACAAGCAAGGAAGGCTGACCGGATTATTTACCTATAGTGATATCCTAAAACTCAAGAGCAATCCCAATGCGGTCAAAGACGGTTACGGAAGATTATTGGTTGGGGCCGGCGTAGGTATTACCAAAGACTTGCTCGAAAGGGTAGCTGCGCTAACGGCCGTAGGTGTCGATGTGATCGCCATGGATAGCGCACATGGTCATAGCAAAGGCGTGATCGATGCCGTAAAGCAAGTAAAAAAGAATTTCAAACAACTCAACGTGATCGCGGGCAACGTGGGCACGGCGGCTGGCGCACTGGCACTGGCCGAGGCCGGAGCTGACGCTATCAAAGTGGGGATTGGTCCCGGTTCTATCTGCACCACCCGCATCGTAGCCGGTACCGGTGTACCGCAATTGACCGCCGTGATGGAAGCCGCACAGGCCTTGCAGAAAAAAAACATCCCGGTTATTGCCGATGGTGGTATACGATACACGGGCGATATGGTCAAAGCATTGGCCGCCGGTGCAAATTGCGTGATGATGGGTAGTGTGTTTGCAGGGACCGAAGAAAGCCCAGGAGAGACCATAATTTACGAAGGCAGAAAATTTAAGACCTATCGCGGCATGGGATCGCTGGGTGCCATGGCTACCGGAAGCAGCGACCGTTATTTTCAAGACGCAGAACAGGACGTAAAAAAATATGTACCCGAAGGCATCGAGGGCCGGGTAGCGTACAAAGGGCTTTTAAAGGAGGTCGTGTATCAATACACCGGCGGACTACGAGCCGGAATGGGATACTGTGGTGCACGCACTATAGCCGATCTCCAAAAAGCAAAATTCGTCAAGATCACCAATGCCGGCATGAGCGAGAGCCATGCGCACGATATAGACATTACCAAAGAAGCGCCGAATTATAGTCGCAAATAAGCCCTTGTTTGTGCATACCACAAAATTGTACCACCCGGTTGTGTTGGGTCTGCTAAGCGGATTGTTGTTATGGGCTGCCTGGCCCACTTCGCCGTTAACGGCTTTAGTGTTCATTGGGTTTGTACCCTTGTTTATCGCGAGTGAGAAAAGCGCAAGTCTCCGTATTTTTTTTACAAGTTGTTACATCGCTATGCTGGCTTGGAACGTGGGCACCACATGGTGGATCTGGCATGCAACGGCCGCAGGGGCGATAGCTGCCTGGTTGGCCAATAGTTTGCTGATGTGTATTCCCTGGATACTCTACTGGCTTGCGAAAAAAAGGTTGTCCAGATCGCGGGGGTATTTACTATTGATCACGGCCTGGATGGGATTTGAATATTTGCACTTGCAAGACTGGGGACTCAGCTGGCCCTGGCTAACGCTCGGAAATGTTTTTGCCCAGCATCCCGAGTGGGTCTATTGGTACTCTTTTACCGGAACGGCAGGAGGAACCGGTTGGATACTACTCATCAATCTATTGCTATTTCATCACTTACTGCGCAACAACTACAGCCTGTTACCACGCTCGTTTAAATGGGTTGGGCTGGCAGCGACGCTATTGATGGCACCCATCTTACTGTCTACACAACGCTTACGTCCGCAGCCACGCACGTCGGTCGAGAGCCAAGAGGTGGTCATTGTGCAACCTAACATCGATCCCTATCAAAAAATTGCGGATGGCACGGCGGCTTTACAAATCGAGAAATTGATCGTGCTCAGCAATTCCTCCGTTACAGACAGCACCCGCCTTCTCATTTGGCCCGAGACTGCCCTGTACAGTCCCTATGGCTATAACGAAAAAGGCCTCAACGAAAATTACGACCTGGCCCCAGTGTGGCAACTAACAGCTCAACACCCTTCACTAACCCTTTTTACGGGCATAGAGAGTTACCGGTGGGTCGATACCCCTACCCGCTTCAGTAAACCCTCTGTGGGCGGGCAACAGGAATTTGAAGCCTACAATGCGGCCGTAGTGCTGTCGCATCAACGAAAGGAGCAGTTCTATCACAAATCGATGCTAGTACCCGGAGTCGAAACGCTTCCGTGGTTTCTCCGCTTTATGGACAGTTGGTTCGAAAAATTCGGAGGCGTTACTGCAGGCTATGCCAAACAAGATCATCGATCGGTGTTGCCAGCCCCCAATGGTTTTTTGATCGCTCCAGCCATTTGTTACGAGAGTATCTATGGCGACTTTATGCGTCGCTACGTAAAACAAGGAGCCAATATCATCGTGATCATTACCAATGATGGCTGGTGGAAAAGAACGCCCGGGCACCGTCAGCATGTACAGTACGCAAGACTTCGGGCCATTGAAACGGGCACCTGGGTAGCCCGCAGCGCCAATACCGGCATCAGCGCGTTTATAGATCCGGCCGGCAATATCACCGAACAAAGAGAGTATAGCCAGACCGCTACCCTTAAAAAGTCAATTCCAATTTTGAGCGCCTCTACCACCCTTTACGTTCGCTGGGGAGACTGGGTCTCCAAAACCGTATTAATAACAGGAGGATTCCTCACTGTCTTTTCACTGTTACGTCGCAAACGATCTATCTAGATGCAGCTCGGGTTTCATTATTTTACTGATGATGATAAAAAAATAGGCTATCATTTGGGTGGAGAAGGCCCGTTGGTAGTGTTGCTGCACGGATTTGGCGAAACAAGTTCGGTGTGGAAGCAACAGGCAGCATTTCTCGCCTCGAAATTTACGGTGCTGGTACCCGATCTGCCAGGCTCCGGTGCCTCGGCAGCCATTGCCGATATGAGTATGGAGGGATTGGCCCATGCGGTGGCCTTGCTGGTGCATTCCATTACCGACGCTCCTCACTGCCTGATCGGTCACAGCATGGGAGGATACATTGCGTTGGCCTATGCGGAGCAATATACGGAGCGCCTCAATGGCCTGGGGTTATTTCATTCCACCGCCTTTGCCGATAGTGCGGCCAAGGCAGATACCAGAAAAAAAGCCATCGCATTTGTTGAATCGAAAGGAGCCCATGCCTTTTTGTCGGTTGCCATACCGGGGTTATTTGCGCCAGCCACCGTAGCGGAGCGACCCTGGCTCGTCGAAAAACAAATCAAAGAATCGCACAACTTTTTGAACTCCTCTGTCGTTAGTTATTATAGCGCCATGATGGTCCGGCCCGATCGATGCGCCGTCTTAAAACGTTTTGAAAAACCTGTTCTGTTCGTATCGGGAGAAGCCGATACGCTGATACCGACCCAAGATTTGCTCGAGCAAGCATCGCTTACAAAAAATGGGTATTTTTATCAGCTGCAGCATTCCGGCCATATGGGAATGCTCGAAGAACCCGAAAAAACCAATCAGATCCTGACCTCGTACCTGGCCAGGCTGGTTGGATGAGGAAAGTGATGAGAAAACATTTGCTCGCTCTGCTGTTATTTCTGTCGATGTGTGGTGCCTTGCAGGCGGCGCACATCAAGGGAGGATTTTTTACCTATCAATACCTGGGGCAAGGCTCCGGTACCAATTTGCGCTACCGGGTAACGCTCACGGTCTACATGATCTGTAACCCCAATAGCGGCCAGCTCTCCAATCCCATCAGCTTTACTTTTTTTAATGGGGCTTCCAATCAACAGGTAACTAACATAAGTGTACCTATCACAAGTCAATATACCCTAAGCAAAGTGTATGATGAGCCTTGCATTACCGGAAATGAGGTAGGCTGTTACTACCTGATCGTTGTCTATGACCTTCCCTCGGTAGAACTTCCTGCCATTCCCGAAGGATATACTGTTTCTTATCAGCGATGCTGCAGGATCGCCGGCATCAACAACTTAAGTAACAGCTCTGCTGTGGGCAATACGTTTACGATTCGTATTCCCGGTAGTGGCACCGGACAAAATGCACAGCTTAACAGCAGTCCTCAATTTTTGGTCAACGATACGGCCATTGTCTGCAGAAGCAGCTATTTTCAATCTTCGTTCGCCGCCTCCGATCCCGACGGAGACTCATTAAGCTATCAGTTTTGTGGCGCCTACCAAGGAGGCGATCAACAAAATCCCAGCCCCAACCCCGCCGCCAATCCGCCCTATTCGGAGGTGCCCTATGCAGCACCTTATAATGGGTTGCAACCGTTGGGAGCTGCGGTCAGCATCAATCCGGTTACCGGTATGATCAGTGGTATCGCACCCGATCTTATCGGGCAATATGTAATCTGTGTCTGTGTCAACGAATACAGAAATGGAGTACTCATCAATACTACCCGAAAAGAATTGCATATTTCGGTCAATGACTGTAACCCGCTGCGTGCCCAGTTAAACCCACGACCTGCGTTTTGCGAAAGTCTCAACGTTAGCTTCAGTAACGATGCGGCGGGTAATCCGCAAGATGCCGAATACCTTTGGAATTTTGGCGACCCTGCCAGCGGAGCCAATAACACCTCTACCCAAGCCATTACCAGCCATACCTTTTCGGCGCCCGGCGATTACACCGTTAAACTTCGCGTTACCTTGTTGGGCATTTGCTCCGACAGCACCACTACCGTGGTAAAAGTATGGCCCGGATTTTTTCCTGGTTTTACCATGAGTGGCGTATGCGTTCTCAATCCCTTTCAGTTTACCGACACGACCCGCGCCAACCATGGCGTGGTCGATAGCTGGAAATGGAATTTTGGAGACAATGCGACACTGGCCGATACCTCACGCATACGAACACCGGCCTGGACCTATGGCGCACCCGGCAATGTTACTGTAACCCTGATCGTCAGCACCTCGAAAGGTTGTATCGATACCTTAACACAAGCGCTTACCGTTTTAGACAAACCGCTGATCAATCTGGGATTTCGAGATACGCTGATCTGCCAGTATGATTCGCTGCAGCTGCAGGCTGCGGGTTCAGGAAACTTTAGCTGGACACCACTGACAAACATCGTCAACCCGACTACCGCAACGCCCCGCGTGGCTCCCATGAGCACCACTTGGTACTACGTAAACCTCGAGAACAATGGTTGCGTCAATAAAGATTCCGTTCGCGTCAGAGTTACCCCTGGCGTACTGATTATTCCAATGTCCGATACCACCATTTGCCAAGGTGATACCATTCAACTTCGCATCAACTCAAACGGGTTGCAACACAGCTGGACCCCGGCGGCCCCACTCAACAATGCTTCGCTAATGTCTCCGCTGGCAGTAACCAACACGACCACCACTTACCAGGTTACCGGAACAGTGGGAAGCTGCTCCAGTACCAAACAGATTACAGTAACTCCAATTCCCTATCCCATTGCCGGAATTTCGGCAGATACCACTATCTGCTACAATACACCGGCTTTGCTAAGAGGTACCAGCAACGGAAGAACATTTACCTGGCAACCCACGACCTATCTCAGCAACCCACTTTCCTTGAACACGATCGCAAGACCACCTTCCACGCAGCGGTATATTCTCTCTGTTTTTGATACCAGGGGTTGTCCTAAACCCGGTATCGATACAGTGCTGGTAACGGTGCGCCCCGAAGTGATCGCTTTTGCGGGTCGTGATACCAGTGTGGTGGTGGGCCAACCACTACAGCTAAATGCAAGCGGTGGCCTGTATTACGACTGGAGTCCATCTGCCGGACTATCTTCGACGACGATCGCCAATCCGGTAGCGTTGTACGGGTCGCCTGCTTCACTCATTCGCTATCGGCTTATTGCAAGCGATTCGATGCGTTGCCAAGACACGGCCTTTGTATCGGTACGCGTTTATCAAACAGGCCCCTCGGTATTTGTTCCCACCGGATTTACGCCCAATGCGGATGGCCTCAACGATGTTATAAAACCCATCCTCGCCGGCATCAAAAAATTAAATCACTTCAGGATCTTCAATCGCTGGGGACAACTGGTCTACGAAACGCAACAAGAAGGCCAGGGCTGGGATGGGCGCATCAATGGCCAATTGCAGGGAACACATGTTTTTGTGTGGACCGTAAGTGCGGTCGATTACCTCGATCAACCCTACTTTTCGAAGGGAACACTCACCCTTATACGATAATCCCTTTTGCCAGCTTAGTAAAAGACTTATCTTGCCGCTCTAATTGTACTGTATGTCTTCGATCGTCTTTATAACCGGGGCCACGTCTGGATTTGGACTTGCCTGCGCTCAACTTTTTGCCTCCAACGGATACCACCTTATCATCAACGGACGTAGGGAAGATCGACTTCTAGCGACCGCAGCCGAGTTACAAGAGCGCTATGGCGTAAAAGTATTTACCGCAGCCTTCGATGTAAGCGATCAGCAAAAGGTCAATGAGATAATTTCGGGATTACCCGAAGCATGGAAGACAGTCGATATCCTGATCAATAATGCGGGGCTGGCTGCGGGTCGTGATTATTTCGAAGAGGCCAGTCTGTCGGACTGGAACCAGATGATCGATACCAATATCAAAGGGTTTTTATATGTAGCACAGGCCATAGCTAAAAAGATGGCCCTGCGAAAGAAAGGACACATCATCAACATCGGGTCTACCGCTGCCAAGGTGGTTTATGAAAAAGGAAACACCTACTGCGCCACCAAGTTTGCCGTGGATGCGCTCAGCCAGTCCATGCGGATCGATCTGCTACGTCATGGCATAAAAGTTACCACTGTAAATCCGGGTGCTGCAGAAACGGAGTTTTCGTTAGTACGATTCAAAGGAGATGCGGCCACGGCTGCCAAGGTATACGAAGGAATGAAGCCCTTGCAGGCCGAAGATGTGGCCAACGTTATTTATTACGCGGCCACGCTTCCCGAACATGTTTGCATCAATGAGATGACCGTAACGTGCCTGCAACAGGCCGACTCACTGCACCTGATCAGAAAATAAATTATTGCGCTAATGAAATTCGTACCTGCACCCCCGCACGGGTGTTGGTGACCGGAAATGCGCTGCTGATCTTTGGAATGGTACGGTTCTGTTCAAAATACAGACGCATGCTTACCTTATTATTGAGCACATAGTCAATAGAGGGCGCAATACGCACCACGCGTTGTCCCCCTGTGCCAAAGGCCGTACCCTGGTCTAATTTACTGTTGGCCGTAGCGTCGTCGCGCAAACTAAAATCCATTCGCATCGTTACATCATTATCGAGCTTAGCTCCATTTTTTCCAAAGGGAATGTTCTTGATAAGGGGCAATCCCTTCTTTCTCCAGTTGAGTCCGAAGGTAACTTCGGTAGAACGATTCTCAGCCAGTTGATAATCGATAAGCGAAAGACTCAATTGTCTGCTTTTTCTGAACTCAAAGCGCGTCTGCAATTGGTTGGTAAAGGTCATGTCTATTTCGATCAGTGGCTCAAACGCCTCTTGTATGGTAATGTTGGGCACCAGAAAGTATGGAATAAAATTACCGGTGAGCGTATCGCGGAACGAGGGGTACCCGATTCTCAGTGGATCGGTAAAGAGCAGCGCCGTATTAAAACTGTTCATGCTCAGCGAACTCTTATAGCCGTGACGCAACGAAAAATTGGTAAATAGCTTATCGAAACCAGGCAAACGCGAGAGTCCGTTATAGGTGATCGTCCAATTTGGCAATGGCATCAATGACTTGAACGGATTGGAACGCATGGTAGGATTGCTGTTGCTGAAAAGTTTGACGGACGCAGGATCCTTATTGGTATAGGCCGCCAAAAACGAGGGGATCACCACATCTTGCGCAAACCGACCATACCCCTTAGAAAATCCATCGGGGTCAACAACACCCGTTCCATAAGGATTCAACGAAGCCAGTCGCGCTGACATGATTCTTCGGTTAGCCTCAAATTTTTTAAAGGTGCCCGAAACCACGTTGGGGTCAAAGGGCGAAAAGAGCGTTTGAAAAGAAATATAGCTAATGCTAAAACTACCCATGGCATACGGATTAAGTCGGGCCAGTCCCGAAAAACCGGTGGTGTCTTTGTAGAGTTCGCTATACTGTTTATCGAAGGTCTTGTCCAAACTAAGATCGATGGTAAAGTCTTTAATAGGACTAAGCTGTGCGGTAATATTCAAACGCTGATTGAACCGCTGCTGGATCATGGCGCTCACCAATGAGTCGCGCGAGAGCAATCCTTGTTGACCAAAGCGATTGATCCAGTTGGTATCGGGCTGATAGCCGAACACATAACCAAATCCGGGCTCAAAGCTTCGCCGGTTGATCCCCAACAGCGAAGTACTGTCCATATAGCCCGGTAAAATGGTACCCATGTCTTCGCTGTATTGAATAGCCGTACGCTTGAGCATGGTAGCGAACTGAAGTCCTGCGCGAGCCACTGCACTCAGCTGGTTCTCTGGCCGCGTTATTTTCTCTTTAGGCTGTTTTATTTTTTTGACCTTGACCTTCTTGATCTTTACGATATCGCCATCCTTATTACGGATGGTATCGTACCGAAAGCGTAAGGTAGCGGGGGCAAATGCAGTGCGGGTACTATCCATACTGCGCGTATCTCGTCCGTCCACATAGGTGTTATCTTTCGACGGTGCCGCCGCTGTGGCATTGTCCGATTTTCCAAAATCGGCAGGGGGTCTTCTTGTACCCTTTCGCTTGCCGGCCGCTTGTCCTGCAGGACCCTCCCCTGTTGCCGCATTGACCGCACGATTACGATTTCGCATACCCGCGTTATTCGAGGCCGCCAGCGCATTGTTGAGTCTGCGAATTACCAACGATTTGTTGTAGAGGTCTTCCCACTTTAATTCCCCATTGAGGGTTCGGGTTTGCGCATTGGTGATTTTATTTCCCAAGCTACGCGCCAATAGCGAAGAGGCCAGCCAGTTGTATTTACTGTTATAGCTGGCCCTTACCGAGGTCCAGTCCAGCAAGGGAATCTTTGAGGTCGGTACATTATAGTTGACGGTCACATCCTGCTGATACTGGGTATTTCGTCCTCCTTTGAAAAGATTGGTTCGTACCGAATCTTTTTTGGTGGCATTGTCGATTCGACCAAACGGCTCGTCAATACGTGCATTGTTGACAGCCGAAAAATCCATAGATAAGGAACGAGTGAGGTTCCATTGCAGTACGTAGAAACGATCGAACGTAAAATACTTATTGTAGGTCTCGGGTATCTTGTAAGGGCCGCCACCAACATTGCGGGGTCGCGTAGCCCCAAATTGCCTGAATACATCTGCTCTAAAAGCAAGTTGAGAGGGCAGATAATTGAAGTTAAAGTCGCGTACCAGTGCCAGCCATTTAGAGTTGGAGCGGATCAACTTCTTGAATGGCTCGATCGTTTTGCCCGTGGGCGCAAATCCATACCCGAGTACGGCCCGGGTTCTTCTCAACTCATCCGATTCGATCAGCGGGTTATGCGCCAATGTCTGGATATGAGAGTAGGTAAGATCGAAATTGCTCACGCTCCAGGGCTTGGGCTGCTTTCCGTCCTTTGGCGCCACCTTTACATTGGTCAGGTTAAATGTTTTGATGGTGGTTACATCTTGAGCGTCTGTACGAATGGAATCGCGTTTACTGCGATCGGTATCGCGCAGCTTGCTGCGCAGGTCTATATCCAGATCGTAAGGATCGTACTCAGGCGTACTGCTCCGATGACTGATACCTGCATAAAGCGGAATCTGCAGACCCAGTTTTTGCGGGAGCAGTTTACCGGCCTCGATCGACAAGGCAGCATCGGCCGTATAAATATCCTCGCGACTCCGCTCATTGACACGTTGCTCCAGCGTACCAAATCCCCTGCTGCGCGCCGTACCCGACAAAGAGATCGTTCCCAGGTCCGATAACTTTATATCGGCCCTGCCGAGTGCGGCCCATCCCCCTTTTTCATCTAACTGTTGTAAACGAAGCTCATTGAACCATACTTCGGCACATAACGCTTCTTGCACCGCATTTTCTACGCCCAGTAAAATACCTCTTACTTCGCCGAGATTGGGATTTCCCATAATGGCATAGGTGCGTCCATTCGGCAGTCGCTCTCGGTAATAGCGCGAGGGCGCCATGCCCGACTTGTTTCGTCGCACCTTTAGGTCCATCAGGTCTTGCAGCGAGAGATTCAGATTATTGACCTCGGGCCAGATATTGATACTGTCTCTCTCTCCGAACTCGGTTCGCTTAAGTGGAATTTTTATCTCGTAATAGTTACTATTAAAATCATTTCCGATACGCACCACCGCATACAGGTCGCCCGGTTGAAGCACCTGGGCACCCGGTACCGACTCGGCATGAATGAACATATCGAGCTTTCCATATTGCCGCAGGTCCATGTTCATGGTCTTGAACACCCCTCTGGCCTCATATTGCGGAAGACCGCAGACCTGCATACTCAATGCCTGTTCGTTAAGGAACAAGGCCACGTTGTTGTTACTAAGCTGTTGTTGCCTTTCGATACCGGGCGGAATCCGATAGACAATCGGCTGCCGCTGGTCATTCTCCTCTACGTTTACCGATAGTGTATTGAAGGCCACAAAATCCGGAATGGGTATATTGGTGTAGGCTCCGGTCGTATCGATCTTGTTCCTGAATTTTCGCCACTGGTTTCTGATCAGCTCCAACTTACCAAAGCGCATCACCACCGAATCGGTAAAACCCGTCACGAACATGCGAATAAACCGAATCGATTTGAAATCGGGAATGTTGCCCACCTTACGCTCGTACTGCTCTACCGGAATACGAAACAGGTACCAGCGCTCGGTGCGCGTTTGCCCATTGGCCAATGTTACGGTAGGAGTACGCACATCGGTAATATAGTTCGAACCCGGTACCATGTTCGGTAAGATGTCGACGCGATATTGAAAATACTCCTCGGCCTCGTTCATGGTGTTATCCCTGTTGAGTTCCTCCGCATCTGGGTACTGGCTAAAGGCCGTAACGAATTGTGTATTGTTATTGGATATAGGGGAATTACCATGCGGATTATTGATACTCTTATAGCGACGCAGAATTCCTGCATTTTGTTGGTCGAACGAAGCATCCCTATATGGCTTAAAGTTGTCGCCCGAGGGGTCGAGCAACGCTTGTTGGTACACAGCAGAGGCGGCGCCGAAGTTATTTCGCAATTGAGTCAAATAACCGCTGAATTTACTTTTTTCGCCCTCATCGGTGAGTCCATCGAAACCCACGTCCTGAAACACGCGATCGGTAGCCACATTACTAAAGGCATTCGTTACTTGCAGAGGTATGGCGGGTACGCTTCCCCAAGCACCGCTGCTGTCTACCCGTGCATTATTGGTAGGGGTGGGCAAGCCATTCTCGTATTGCCTTCTTCCGTCGCGTAACACATCTTCCGAAATATTTCCCAGATTAAAGTAAAGTTGACCGCCGGCCGGGTTCGTGACATTGTTGATAAAGGGATCTTGCAACCAAAACTCGATGAACTCAATATTGCCCGTCTCAAAATCGGTCTGGTCTATGTTGCGCATTAAACCACCCCATGCATTGCGGGGATTACGCAAATTACCCAACGCATTGATGCGATTGGGATCGGTCTCAAAATTATAGGGGCCTCTTTCTTTGGGATAAAATGCCAGATCGAACGTGGTCAGCAGGCCCTCTCCAAACTGAGTACTGCGTCGCGGAAAGATCTCTCGCTGCAAGACCTGTCGTACGCGGGGGTCAGACAATTCGTTCACATCATTGATAGGATTATTGGGGCTTCTTTTTTCTTGTAAGACCGGCTCGATATTGTACCAAGCCAGCTTGGCCCTGTTTCTTCCGCTGCGCAGATCGTCATTGAGCGCAGACTCCGGAAACAACCCGTTACCCTGTGGCACAGAGGCCAGTGTCCAATTCAGCAACGGAAAGCGCAGATCAATGGCCGCTCTGGCTCCTTCAAAGTCATCGATATATACCTGTCCGGTTCGCTGGGGCGTTCCATCGTAATTGGTTCCATTGATCTGACGGGCATGCCCCGGTTGCAAGACCGCTGCCTCGGCATAGGCCGTAATGGACGAGGGCGCTTTGGCTGCATAGAAGGGAAGTTTGTCGAGCAACTTACTCAAACGAGGCAGATCGTTTCGGTAATCAAGATCCATGCCGAACATGGCATTTCTGATAGGATCTTCACCATACGACTGCTTGATAAAGAAAGGACGCTCTCCGAGCCGAACTACGGTACCGCCCAGGCTAAGTCGTTTGTTGGCCAGATAATCGAGCCGCAGACCGAGGTAATTCTTTTGCTGAAATCCAAAGGCCTGGTTGTTTTCGTAATTGATGTCTACGGGTATGCCCGCACTGATAATCGAAGCATTCACGATTCGCAGCGTACCCAGATCGTAGTTGATCTCGTAGTCAACATTCTCCGTTAGGAGTTGTCCGCCGGCCGTAACACGCACCGACCCTCTGGGAATATTGAAGCCCAGTTGATACTCACTGCTACCGGCTTGTCCGGGCATGGCACCGTTGTTTCCTCCCATCGCATTGGCGCCGGCACCAAAACCAGCCGAACGAGAGCGTCCAAAAAGTTTAAAGCGATTTAGATTGGCAAAGGTCTGTGCAATGGCCTTGATGGTATCATAGAGCGGATAAAAAAGATATTTGTTACGGGTAGCTGCATTGGGATAGAGATAATCCAGGTCGTGACCGAAGGGCTCCAGCACCGGAAAAATAATACGGCTTTGAGAGGAGATAACGGTAAATCCTTCGATAAAGTCAAAGACCCCATCGGGCTGTGGATCGTTCTGGTTATTGAGACGATCGAGATTGACTTGCGAAATAATGGGCATACCCTTGTACGGATCCACTACATCGGCCGGCGGAAGATATCGTTTCTCTCCCAGCGAGGGTTCTTCGTACAAGATATCGAGACTAAAGTCCTGTCGTTCGAGTTGCCCGAAACCAACGGAGTAAACATTCTTCATCATAAGATCCCAGATGGGCAACATGGTACGCTGCGATGTAGCCTTCAACAACTTTAAGAACAACACTCGTTGCAAATTACCGGTCGTATCGGGAGGTACATCTTGCGAAAATTCGCCAAGCTGGTATACTTTTCCGTTGTAGGTATATTGAATGGCTACGCCCAGTACTTCGTCGGGTTGCAATGGCTGATTTAACGAGATAAAGCCGATCTGCGGATTAAAATAATATTCGGCAGGCTGCAGCTTGCGAGCGAATGTTTTTTCAAAATCCTGCACCGGCGTAAGGCCGGCTGTGGTCAATGCCGATTGCACCTGCGAGGAGTTACGGTACGCTGGATTAGACACCAAGATACTGTACAGGTTGTTGGCCCCGTTTTGTGGAAGCGGATTGCCTCCGCCCGTCAATAAGGGAGAGTAAGGTCTGCTTTCGCCAAGGTCCATAAAGGCTACCACATCGCGGGTATCTGTCGTGGTTCCGTTTCTGTTGGTGACCCAGGCCTCTACCCGAAGAATCTGTACGCGAGAGTTGACAACCGGCAATTGTTTCATGGCCTGGTTGTACTGATTACGAAAATAGTGGGCCATCAAAAAGTGTCGATTCTCATCGTACTCATCTGCCTTGAGCGTAAAGCGTTGTGCCGTTGCACCTCCTTGCACACCCATTGACTGTCGCTGTGAACGCTGATCGGCCAGTACGGTGGTCACAAATAGTTTTCCGAATTGCAATTGTGTCTTGACACCGAACAACGATTGCGCACCCGGAATCAACGTTCCTTTAGTGGCGAAACTTGTGTTGCCTGCCTCGAACTGTTTGATGATGTCATCGTCTTGCCCCTTAAAATCGAGCTTGAGCTGGTTATCGAAATTAAAATTGGCCAGTGTATTGTAATTGATCGGCAGCTTTAATTTCTCGCCGATCTGCGCATCCATTTGCAATTGGGAGCTCATGTTAAAATCAAAACCTCCATTGCGGCGAGCACGTTCGGGCAACGTAGGGTTTTTAATGTTTTGACCTTGATACCCCGCCAAGAAATCTACATAACCCGCAGGCTTGATGTCGATCTTTACTTTTCCGTCGGGACCAACACCCATAATGCGATTGTACCAATCGTTGCTCACCCTAAAGCGAGGACGGTCGAGACGTCGGTTCATAGCGCTGAGCATCGACG
>JBILFN010000078.1:0-8474 GCA_044351575.1 Chitinophagaceae bacterium | reverse complement strand
CCTTACCGGTAACAACTTGTTGTGCAGACAACAAGCCACCCATAAAAAGGCAGATGAAAAGCAACGATAGATTCTTGCTCATTGTAAAAGGGTTAAAGTTGGTGTGATTTCAGAAATTAAATATAGGGCAGGATTTTTATATTTCGTTAACATTTTGATAATAAAATTTTTAAGTAGTTGATTATTAATATTTTATGAACATTAAGTTTTTTTTCATATAGCAAACTACGAAAAAACCAGTGGCCTTAAGAACTGCACGGACTCTACCTTTACCCAAAATGTTAAGACAATGTCAATACCTACGCCGCTGCACTGGCAAGTAAAAGAAGGCAAATTCGTAAGGCTATTTCGTTTCGACAGCTACGCTAAGGCCATTGAATTCGTGAACATTGTGGCTGCTATTGCCGAAGAAATGGACCATCACCCCGATATGCTGGTAGGATACGATAAAGTGGAGTGCACTATATGGAGTCATAGTGCAGGAGGGGTAACCATGCAGTGCATGGAATTCTGCGAACTGGTCAATGCAATTTCGTAAGTGCCTCCTCTAACCGATCCAGATCTGTCTGACTGTTGAACGCCTGGATCGAATATCTCATAAACACCCGGTCGCCATGCCGCATAATGGGTATCTCGATCTTGAACTCGTCAAAAAGCCTTGCTTTGAGTTTTTCCGGCTCGCTGGTTCGAATGGGAATGCTAAAAAGTTGGCGTACAAAAAAATCATCCAGTGGCAGCAAAGGCTCGGCGTTCAATAAATTACAGAATCGCATGGCATTGCTCAATACCAATTGCCGGCACAGCGAAGAAACTTCATGCCAGTTGTTCTCTTTCATAAAAGAGATAGCGGCCGGAATGGAACAAAAGGCCGAAAAGTCGCGCGTACCTTGCTGCTGGTGGTAATCCAGAAATAATGAATGAGAAGGCTTGTCGGCTTTATAGCCCCAACTGATCACCAATGGATCGAATAAGGGCTGGTGTTCTTTGCGCACATAAAGAAAACTGCTGCCCTTGGGTGTCATCATCCATTTATGACAGGCTCCGGTATAAATATCAGCATTGAGGGTACGCAAACTAAGCGGCACCTGTGCGGGGGCATGGGCCCCATCGACGAAGGTCATGATACCAAGCTTTCTTGCAGCAGCCACCACTTGTTCTACCGGAAATCGAATGGCGGTAGAGCTGGTAATATGACTTAAGAAGATGAGTCTGGTATGCTTAGTGACGCCGGCCATCAACTGATCGACAAAATCTTGCTGACTGTGTAAGGGTAAGCGGATAGGTTGTTTTACATAGCGAGCTCCGGCCTTATCACAATAATATTGCCACGTACGATCGCAGGCGCCGTACTCCCATTCGGTGGTCAGGACCTCATCCCCTGCACGCAGCGCAAAACTTTTGGCGATAATATTGACCGCATACGAAGGATTGGTGACGAACACCAGATCGTCCGCATCAGCATCCAGATATTCTCCCAGCGCCTTTCGGGCTTTCTCTACATACTGTAAACCAGTGTTGGTAATAAACTGCACGGGTTCTTGCTCCAACTCCAATTGAAATTTTTGGTACTGCTCAAACACGGGCCGAGGGCAAGCGCCAAACGAACCGAAGTTCAGATAGGTAATATCGGGGCGCAGTAAGAATTGATCGCGTAATAAAGAAGAGGCCATCCCTTGAATTTAGTTTACTTACGAACCAGTGGCTGCATCTGCGGTAGTAGCCTTTTCAAAGGCCTCATCGTATTCGACACGCAACGTATTCATCCAGCGATCCCAAAATAAAAAATAAAGCCCGTAGTTGCCTTTAAAATATTTGTGATGTTGATTATGACTTACCGAGGTGTTGATCCAACGCCCGATACGACTGGTATTAAAACCCTTGGGGTATAGTTCCCAGCCGAGATGACCGTAAACATTATAGATGATCGATAAAAGAAAAAATAGAACGATATGGGTGGTGTGGACCGGAATGGTAAAAAGAAAAACCACAAATATGCCCACTTCAACGATCGCTTCGAGCGGATGAAACGCATAGGCTGCCCACGGAGAAGGGTTGGTAGACTGGTGATGCACCAAATGAAAATAACGGAATAAGCGAGGATGATGCATAAGCCGGTGCGTCCAATAAAAATAGGTATCATGCATCAGGAACATGATCGGAAAGATCCCAACATAATACAGCCAGCCCCGTTCGACGATCGTATTATATAAAGTTGTGTGCGGACGTATCGCCGGATTAAAGATGAGCAGCAAGGGAATAAGACCAAAGAGCAGAATTGTACCGCAAGAATATACTATCTCTCGGCGGTAATCGCTTCGGGCCGGAAAGGCACGTTGAATTTTCTTATGGCCAATCCGTGAACGAAAAATCACATAAAAAAGAAGAAAGGCTACCCCTGCAATTATAAAGTATCGGCTACCTACACGCTCGAGTACCTGCATATAACGTTCAATCCATGGATTCATACCCACAAAACTATAGCAATTAAAATAGCAAACGACCATGAAGAGGTTCCAAGCAGAAAACCGAGCGTGCGCTAAAGTCGCGACTACCGGGCTCGTCTAATCGTCAATACGATTATCCTTACCATTTATGAACAAGGCGCCAACCACAAAACAAATAGCAGCAATAACCATGGGGTACCAAAGCCCTTCTAGGTAAGGCTTATCGTATGGAAGCGAAGAACCGGCTTGCGTGGCTAGTTCGTTGGCACGCGCAGCCCGACTGGTCAAATAGGTGGCCACCAGCGGAAGCATGCCTCCAAAAATACCATTGCCCACATGATAGGGCAACGACATTGAGGTGTATCGAATTCGAGTAGGAAAAAGCTCGACCAAAAAGGCAGCGATCGGACCATACACCATGGTCACGAGTACCACTTGAATAAAGACCAACCCCACCAATTGCCAAAACCCACCGCTGTTCAACTGTATGGTTTCAATAGCCCCATTGATGGCTACGACCGTGTGACCACCCGAAGTGCCGATCTCGTACATAGCTGAATAAATAGGTCGGTAAAGTATAATGGCCAACAGCATTCCGGACAGCATGATCCATTTTCTACCGATTCTATCCGAGAGCCATCCGAAGAAAATAAAGAATGGTGTGCCCAACAAGAGAGACCACATTATTAACTGACTGGCCTGTGCCAATTCTACATGCAAGGTGTTTTGAATAAAACTGAGCGCATAGAACTGTCCCGTGTACCATACTACTCCCTGTCCCATGGTGGCACCAAACAAAGCAAGTAGTACAAACGTTAGATTAAGTCGCTTGCCAAAACTTTCACGTAGTGGATTGGTGGAAAGCTGCCCCGACTCCTTAAGGCGCGCAAACAATGGAGACTCCTGCATACGCAGTCGTATAATGATAGAAACACCTACCATTACTATCGAAATCCAGAATGGAATACGCCAACCCCACGCTGTAAAATCATCGACAGACATAGACTGCTTGACCGTAATGATAACAGCAAGTGAAAGAAATAGACCAACGGTAGCGGTAGTTTGTATCCACGAAGTCCAAAACCCACGCGCATTCGGCGGAGCATGCTCTGCCACATAGGTGGCAGCGCCGCCATATTCTCCCCCCAAGGCCAGTCCTTGCAGCAACCGTAATAACAATACCAAAACGGGTGCCCAATATCCAATGCGCTCATACCCAGGCACACACCCAATGGCAAATGTCGAAAGACCCATTAGCACCAAGGTCAGCAAAAAAGTAAACTTACGACCGGCCAGATCGCCGAGCCGACCAAAAACGATCGCTCCAAAAGGGCGCACAACGAATCCGGCACCAAAGGTCGCCAGGGTAGAAAGCAATGCCACCGTGGGATCTCCTTGCGGAAAAAATTTGGTAGCGATGACCACGGCTAAACTACCAAAGATGTAAAAGTCGTACCACTCAATAAGCGTACCAACAGAAGAAGCCGCAATGATGCCGACCAGTCCTTTAGAGGAAGATGTGCCGTTCATGCAACTATTTTACAACTAAAATCCCTTTTTATCCGACTTTTCGGGACTGGTCGCTTTAGGTGCCTCCGGCATCTGAATAGCCAGCAGCCGTCCTTTTGATTGTTGCAAAAGAGAAGCGGCCTTTTTAACATCACTCACCGAAAAAGCATTGTAATATTTTTCGGCATTGACCACGTACTCCGCAGAGCGTTCCCCGGTGTGAATGTCTTGCAGGGCGCCGAGCCAAAATTCATTTTTCTTGATGTCTTGGCGGTGTTTCTCTACCCAAGCTTTCTTGACCTTAAAGATGTAGCTGGTATCGACACCATTGGCCGCCAGCGATTGCAACTGCGATGTAAAGGTGCTAATGAGCGTATCGACCTTGGCCGGGCCGCAGGGCAACTGTAACACAAATTGATAACTGCCTACCGGAAATTTAGTAACATCAATATTGGTTCCTCCACCGTAGATGCCTTGGATCTTCTCTCTCATTTCTTCTATAATGGTAATATTCATCACCTCACTGAGTCCGGCCAGTTGCAACGCGGTGGCCTCCGTGTAAGGGACCTCGCCATGATAAACCCCAAGGATAAGACTCTTGTCGTCTTTTCCTTTTTTATACCTAAAATTATTGACCCCGGTAAAAGGACGAACCTTGTTATCTACGAAAGAAGCCTTACCCGAAGCCGGCAAACCGGCTACATATTTTTCGAGCAGCGCGATCATTTCTTTCTCATCAAAACTGCCTACGATCACCATGTGCAAACCTGCCACATTCCCTAAACGCTCGCGATAGATAGCCAGTGAACGGTCCAGGTCTATCTTATCGAAGTTCTCGGCCTTGGGAACAGCGGTAGGCGCCAACGGATTATTCTCGTACAAAACCTTGTAGAGCGTATCTATAAAAGCGATCTGTGGATTTGCGCTCAGCATGGCCACCTGCGCTTTGTTTCTGGTTACGACAGAACGATAGAGCGCACTGTCTTTGCGAGGCTCCAGCACCGCCAGATGCAGCAACTGAAACATGGTCTCGAGATCTTTCTTACTACTGGTTCCGGAGAAACCGGATGTGTATTGGGTTATAGTGGGGTTCAGCGTTACCGATTTACCGGCCATGGCCTTGCGCATATCGGTAGGACTAAATTCTCCATACCCCATAGCCCCTACCATCATGGCCGCATTCTCGGCACTGAACTTATCTTTTACATCGTAGTTGCTGAGTCCTCCATAGCGCGTTGCGGTCAATAAGATCTGATCGTCCTTAAAATCGGTGGACTTTAGCGTAACGGTTACACCATTCGATAAAACCAGCTCGGTGGTGCCCAGTGTGGCATTTTTTTTATTACCCGTAACTTTTCCGGAGCGGGGCGCCCCCTTTAACAAGGTAGCAGCAATGGCCTTTTCTTCGTAGGGCTTGATCTCGGCATCATTGGCACGAGAAGCCGTGACCATGGTTAACAAATTGTTTTCGGTAGGAAGTAATTTTTTATCTTCTTTCTCCGGACCAGTTACATAAGAGAACAAATGCTGGCTATTGCGATATACATCGGTAAGGGCATTGACCTCGCTTAGTTTGATAGCGGGCAACATCGATTTTACATACTCGTATTCCGCATCGATGCCGGGCACGCATTCTTCGTCGGTAAAATGACGGATGTACTCATCGGCATAATCGGCAGATTCGGTCTTGTCTCTGTTGTTCCAACGTCTTTCATACGCTACCAGCGTATTTTTTTTGGCACGCTCCAGTTCTGCTTCCGTAAAGCCAAACCGTTTAACCCGCTCGATCTCTACTAACGCAGCATTGATTCCCTTGCTGACATCTTGCGTGCCGGTAGACCCATTTATGCTAAACGATTCATGAAATTTTGCATAACTGTTAAAGCCGGCTCCGGCAAAGACAAAGGGAGGATCGGCTTTTTGCGTAAGTTCCCTGAACCGATTATTGAGGATCGATACATAAATGTTTCTGATCAGATCGCTGCGGTACTCACCCACCGTACGGCTGGGTGTAATGGTACGCGCCGGATAATTGATGCTGAACTCGTAACCAGTGGCCTCTTTGTCGGTTACCACCATGGCTTTACTGGCCGCATAGGCAGGAACACTCGCGTAGGTTCTTTCGCGAACCGATGCTGGCATGGCAAGTCCGGCAAAATGTTTGTTGATATAGCGAAGGGCCTCCTCTTTAGAGATGTCCCCTACAACTACCACCGCCATCAGATCGGGGCGATACCAGTCTTTGTAAAAACGACGAATGGCATCCGTTGGAAAATGCTGGATGATGCTATCGACCCCAATAGGCAAGCGGCTGGCATACTTTGACCCTTTGAATAACTCGGGATATACTTTTTTAAACATGCGCTCATCACCACTTTTACCCAATCGGCTTTCTTCTAGTATAATGGCACGCTCACTGTTGATATCCTCATCGAGATAGGTAACCTGGTGGGCCCAATCTTCTAATATCTGAAACCCTTTGTCCAGATTACCGGGTTGATCGGTAGGAATGGGAAGTATATAAACCGTTTCGTCAAAACTGGTGTAGGCGTTCAAGTCGTTGCCAAATTCAACTCCGATATTTTGCAGATACGAAACAATGTCGTTCTTCTTAAAATTGCGAGTACCGTTAAAGGCCATGTGCTCGGCCATATGAGCCAACCCCTGCTGGTCGTCGTCTTCCATAATGGAGCCCACTTTTACGACCAACCGCAACTCTACCTTCTGCTCGGGCTTTTTATTCTCTCGTATAAAATAGGTAAGTCCGTTGCTAAGCTTTCCCTTGGTCACCTTGGCATCGAACGGAAGCGGCGCAGATGGGTCGGTTTGAGCCAGCAGGCGCATTACAAACAAAAGAGCGATCAAAAAAAGGGATTGTTTTTTCATAAAGGGGGGTATGGGGAGGTAAAGGTATTATAAGATAGTAGAGAGTCTTCCGGGGCTTTTCTGGCTGCATGGGGTTTAATTTCGAAGACCCGTTTTTTGTAAAAAAAATGTAAAATTGAGGTATATGAGCTGTTTAATAATTGTAAATCGTTGATTTTTATTGTTTTAACGATAAATTGTCCAAAGCTGAACGAGCTCTCAAAATGCAGCAATTTTTCGACCAAATCTCTCTTTAGTTGTTAATAATTGCTGAATTTTGCACGGCTGTATGAAATAACGTGGAGTGCGATACATGCCTGTGAAATTTAGCTTTGCTTTAATTGACTCGTTTTCAATAATTAGTGTTTTATAAATTTTAAATTTTAATCAGCATGAGAAAACTGTTGTTACTCCTGATGTGTGTTTCCATCAGTGCTTCGCAGCTTTTCGCGCAAGGAAAAGCGGTGAAAGGAAAAGTGACCGATGAAAAAGATGGGTCTCCTCTTAATGGAGTTTCCGTTGTGGTCAAGGGAACCAGTATTGGTGCAGCAACCGGAAAAGATGGTTCGTTCAGTTTGAACCTTCCCGCCGGTGCCAAAACCCTGGTATTCTCGTTTATTGACTATACCACCCTAGAAGTGGCCGTAGGCAATCAAACCAATTTTAATGTATCGCTTACTACCGAAGAGAGAACCATCTCAGAAGTAGTAGTGGTAGGTTATGGTACCCAAAAGAAAAAGGCCGTAACCTCCGCGATCGGCAAGATTGACCCCACCCCCATTGCCGACCTGGTAACCCCCAGTATCGACCGTCAATTAGCAGGTCGTACAGCTGGTATTCAGGTTACAACCTCAACCGGTCTGGTCAACGTTGCCCCTCGTATTCGTATTCGGGGTGTTAACTCCATCAACGGTGCCCGCAGCCCGCTGATCGTAATAGACGGTACTCCCGTTATTGACGGTGGCTTCTCTGGTGTAGCAAACACCAACACACTTTCTGACATCAACCCTGCCGACGTAGAGTCGATAGAAGTATTAAAGGACGGGGCCGCCGCCGCGATCTACGGTTCGCGTGCTGCCAATGGGGTGCTGCTGATCACTACCCGCAAAGGAAAATCAGGTCGCTCTAATGTAAACTACAGCGCCACCTTCGGTTTCTCTAATCCTTACAACACGTTCGACCTGCTGAACGCTCAAGAGTTCGTGACCATCGCCAACGAGAAGTTCACCAACTCAGGAGCACCTGCACAGGCCTTCATGAACAGCCAAAACACTAATACTGACTGGCAAGACTTTATTTATAACAAGAATGCCAGCTCTCAGATCCATAACCTGAGTGTGGATGGCGGTAACGATCGTACCAATTATTTCTTCTCGCTCAACTATGCGAACCAAGAAGGTCTGGTCATTACCAATAACGTACAACGTTATGCCATTCGTGCCAACCTTACGCACAAGGTCAACAAATGGTTTACCCTCACTAATAATATCACCTTGTCTCGTACAGAAGACAACGACCAGAATAACGGTGGTAATGCCCTTTCCGGAGCCGTAGCCGCTACTCTCCGTGCATTGCCTAACGTACGCATTTACGATCCCGCCCTTACTCAATTCGATGGCTTCAATATCTTGGGTGATGGATCGGCGCTTGGACGTG
>JBILFN010000077.1:0-8488 GCA_044351575.1 Chitinophagaceae bacterium | reverse complement strand
ATCATCTATTTGGTGCAGGATAATAATTGGGGCATCAGTGTAACTGCGCCCGAGGCCAGGGCCATGAATGCGTTCGAATATGCGGCCGGCTTTAAGGGTATGGGAAGGGTGCAGGTGGATGGATCCGATTTTGAGGCTTCGCTGTCGGTGCTAAAAGAAGTAACGGCTACTGTTCGTCAACAGCGCAAACCCTATTTGGTCCACGCACAAGTTCCCTTGTTGGGCCATCACACGAGTGGTGTACGTCGTGAATTTTACAGAGAAGATCAGGAATATGCATCACATCTTTTGCACGATCCCCGTCCTAAGTTGCGCCAGCGGTTGCTCAGCCAGGGTATCTCGGAAGAGGAGGTAGTCTCGATCGAAAAAAGAGCCACGCAAACAGTAGCTGACGATTTTAATCGTGCCACGGCAGCTGCGGCCCCGTTACCCGACACCGTTACAGATCATGTATTCGCTCCCACACCGATCGTCGAAGAAAAAGGACAGCGTGCGCCCGAGGATGCGCCCAAGATCATGATGGTCGATGCGGCACTTTTTGCTATTAAAGAGATCATGCAACGACACCCCGAAGCTTTGCTCTACGGGCAAGATGTGGGCAAACGACTAGGGGGTGTCTTTAGAGAAGCAGCTACATTGGCCGATGTCTTTGGAGAGCATCGTGTCTTTAACACGGCCATTCAAGAGGCCTATGTCGTTGGGTCCACTGCCGGCATGTCTGCCGCAGGACTGCGTCCGATCGTTGAGGTGCAGTTCGCCGATTACATCTATCCCGGCTTTAATCAGTTGGTAACCGAGTTGTCGAAGAGTTGTTATCTCAGTCGCGGAAAATTTCCGGTCGCTATGGTGCTTAGGGTACCTACGGGTGCCTATGGCGGTGGGGGCCCCTATCATAGCGGATCGGTAGAAAGTACGCTGCTATCCATCAAAGGGATCAAAGTAGTGTATCCTTCTACGGCTGCCGATATGAAAGGATTGATGAAAGCCGCCTATTACGATCCCAATCCGGTGGTGATGCTGGAGCACAAAGGCTTGTATTGGAGCAAGGTGCCCGGAACCGACGAGGCGCGTACCCCAGAGCCCGATGCGGACTACATTATTCCGTTGGGTAAGGGAAGACAAGTGCAAATGGCCCAAGAGGCAACGATCGCATCGGGAGAGTCTGCCGTTGTAATTACCTACGGGATGGGCGTGTACTGGGCTAAAGAGGCCAGTCGTACCCTTCCCGGTCAAATTGAGATCATTGACCTGCGCACATTATTTCCGCTCGACGAAGAGTTGATCTACCAGCGCGTACGTGTTCATGGAAAATGTCTGGTGCTGACCGAAGAACAGCAATTAAATTCTTTTGCAGAAGCATTGGCCGGCCGTATTGCTAAATATTGTTTTACATCGCTCGATCAACCGGTAGAAGTAATGGGGGCGTTGAATTTGCCCGCGGTTCCCATGAACATGGAATTAGAAAAAGCCATGCTACCCACTGCAGAAAAAGTGAGTACGTTACTGCATAGACTGGTGAATGGGTAGGCCTATTCTTTTTTCAAATTCAGCCGGATCTGTAATTCCTCGAATTGATGCTCGTCGATAGTGGCGGGAGCATCGAGCATTACATCACGACCCGCATTGTTCTTGGGAAAGGCAATAAAATCGCGGATACTTTCGCTGCCACCCAGGATGGCACAAAGTCGATCAAATCCAAAGGCAATACCGCCATGAGGAGGAGCGCCATACTCGAAGGCGCCGAGTAAGAATCCAAATTTGTGTTGTTGTTCCTCTTTGTCCATGCCCAGCGCAGCGAACATTTTTTCTTGTAAGGCACGCTGGTGTATCCGAATGGACCCACCGCCAATTTCATTTCCATTTAGCACCATGTCGTAGGCGTTCGCTTTGATGCCGGCGTACGGATGGCTCAGGTAATGGGCCGCATCGGATATAACGGGACTGTTGCCGATCATGATCTCGATATGATCGGGCTTGGGAGAGGTAAAAGGATGATGACGGGCCACCCAACGATTGCCCTCCTCGTCGTATTCAAACAGTGGAAAGTCGAGTACCCAGCATAATTTGAATTCGTCGGGTTTGCGAAGACCCAGTCGCTGACCTATTTCGAGACGAAGCTCGCTCATGGCCTTGCGGGTGCGTTCTTCTTTTCCGGCCAGCACAACGATCAGGTCACCGGGTTTCGCGTGGGCGGCTTTGGCAATGGAGAGGAGTCGCTCGGGTGAGTAAAACTTATCGATACTGCTCTTGCAGGTTCCGTCTTCGAGATATTTGATATGGGCCAGTCCCTTCATGCCTATTTGAGGGCGTTGTACCCACTCGGTCAGCTCATCGGTTTGTTTACGGGTATAGTTGGCAGCGCCTGGAATGGAAAGGGCCAACACCGTTTCGGCCTCGTCGAATACCTTGAAATTTGCTTGTTCTATTAGGTTGCGATCGTCTTTTCTGTTTGCAAATACCGAGTCAGGTTTTTTAAGATTTAACAAGGGCATCGCAAAGCGAATGTCCGGTTTGTCGTTGCCATAGGTCCACATGGCCTCTTCCCAGCTGAGTCTTGCAATGGGTTCGGTGTAGTCGATCTGCTTGACCTCTTTGAAAATATGGCGAACCATTCCTTCGAACATGGCAAGAATGTCCTCTTGTTCTACAAAGGCCATCTCGCAGTCGATCTGGGTAAACTCGGGTTGACGATCGGCCCGCAGGTCCTCGTCGCGAAAGCATTTGACGATCTGGTAGTAACGGTCATAGCCACTCACCATCAGTAATTGCTTAAAGGTTTGTGGTGATTGGGGCAGGGCATAGAACTGACCGGGATTCATGCGCGAGGGCACCACAAAATCGCGTGCGCCTTCGGGGGTCGACTTGATCAGAAACGGCGTTTCTATGTCCATAAAATGCTGCTCGTGCAAATAGGTTCGTGCAGCTCTGTTGACCGCATAGCGCAGCTCGAGGTTACGGCGAACAGAAGGTCTTCTCAAGTCCAAAAAGCGATACTTCATGCGCAGGTCATCACCGCCATCGGTATCATCCTGAATGGTAAACGGCGGAACAGCCGCCCGATTAAGAATAGTAAAGGAGTGTACATCGACCTCGATCTCACCGGTGGCGAGTTGAGGATTTTTGTTGCTTCGCTCTATTACCTCTCCGTTTACTTGCAGCACAAATTCACGCCCAAGCGGAGTCGATTCCAGTTGCGTATTGACTTTTTCTCCAAACAGCAATTGAGTAATGCCATAGCGATCGCGCAGGTCTACAAAAGTAATAGCGCCGTATTTGCGAATGGTCTGCACCCATCCGGCCAGCTGCACGTGTCTTCCTTTGTCTTTTATGCGTAATTCTCCACAGGTATTGGATCTGAACATGTTGTTGTAATTAATCGAATAATCAAGAATGGGCCGTTGATCTCTTTTGGCGTTTCTTCGGGGCTTGAATAAGGTAATAATAAAGCAAGATCAGCGAGCCAATGGTAAAGGGGATAAGCGAGAGTTGTTTACCGGTCAGCAGATCAAAAAAAACGGCATCATCTTGTTTTATAAATTCCATGATCATCCAGGTGCTGTTGGCGCAGATCCAAAAGGCAACGGCCAAATTGTGGGCCAGTTCGGATGCAATATGACGTGTGCGCCAAGAGATAAAGATGGCAACGAACAGGGTAGGGATAATCATGCCAATACCCATAATAACCCAACCCATGCACCAACTCAGGTCTTTGATGATCCAAAAAACAATGTGCAGATTTTCCATTCTTCGATACTTGGCGGGAATGGAATAAACGTCTTGTGGGGGGGTATGCAGGGAGTCGCTCATCGTGGCCGAAAGGTAAGAAAGTTGTGAAAAAATGCGCTCAATTTCTCTTGAATCGTCTCAGGGAAGCCTCTGGGTGAAGTGGGGCTTGGCATAGCAAATGTTGCACGAGTTGCCCCGCAAAATAGGGAGCCAGCGAGCATCCTTTGGTGCCCATGCCTCCCAGTATCCCAATGCGTGGATGCTGTTCGAGCATTCCCACAAAAGGTCTTCTTTCCTTTGAGCCCGGCCTTACGGCGGCCCAGTGGTCGGCAACGGTAAAAGGTAGCTTGAGCCACTGCTTTAGGGTTTGTTCGGTCAGGGAACGAAAATCGGTGCTGGGGTAAGGATCGCTGAAAGCCCACTCGTAGCTGGATCCAACCCACCAATACCCCGAATGGCCCAGCGGGATCATGGTCAGCGGTCCTTTGAACACATAAGAGGCCGGCAAGTCAGGTGCCCGCACGATCAATGCCTCTCCCTTGACTGGCGCAACCGGCAGATGGTCAAACAGGGGGTTGCCGTGAGCTCCCGCTCCATCGCAGAAGATCAAGTAGTCAAACGAAATATCCTCGTAGCGACCGCTTTCGAGTAGTGGCATGAGTCGGTTGTATTCAAACTTTCTTTTCAGTAGGCGGCCACTCAGCGATAGATGTTCTTTATAGGCCGTTAAAAGCAAGTCGGGACGTACCTGATAGCTTTTTTGAATTATTCCATAGCCATGCAGTGGATCAAAGGCCTTTGTCTCGACCAGTTCTTCTTGTGGTAAACGCAGATAGTCGCTTTGCTCGCTGGCTCGCTTTTCAAAAACAGAACGGGTATCTACGTGCGCAAAGAATTGTACGATGCTTCGCTGCTCAAAAAGGTTGTCAGCGGGTTTAGTTGATCTCGAAAGCAGAAACTGCTCCAGTTGGCCGTACTGCTGTTGGGCAAAGGGCATTAGTTCATCGATCAACCAGGTAGTAACCAGCCTTCTTCCGGTAACAGGATTGATAAGACCGCCAGCCTGCTTCGAGGCATTGGGCAGATTACCAGGATCGAGCACCAGAAACTCTCTTTTTTCCTGCTCCAGAAAATAGCTAAGCCAGGTTCCGCAAAGACCCTGACCCACAAGCAGAAATTCAGTTTTCATTTGGTAAAGGTACAAGAAGGGGGAGCGCGGCGTATTAGTCGATCAAGATGCTGCTCGTTGCCGTGCGATACGCGCGACGGGTAACATTAAAAAGCAGCAAGCGACAAGAGGGTACTAAAAACTCGCCCGGGTAACGGGCAGTGAACGGGTAATCCCATTGGTACACGCCCGGGGCAAGTCCGTAAAGCGTCATGCTAAGGGCCGTGTCCGACTTGGGTTTTTGCACTATCGATCTTGGCTTTCCTTTTTTGAACTGCACCTTGTTACCGGTTGGTTGCAGTCCGGCAGAAACAGGAAGCAGTACGTTGCAGCTATCCATTTTTTGATTGACGTAGATGGTCATGCGAAGAACGACAGGCTGGCCGACAGGTTGTGCGCTGAAAGGTGTGATCGCTTGCTCGGCCACCGATTTCGATGATCGTGTATTTACACGGATTAGTCCGAGGCCCCCTTTCATTGTCCTCTGGTTCTCTTGCTGAGCGGCTTCGGTTTGATGATCGGCGTCGCTAACATCAAAATATCCACGAACCAACTGCTGCGTACTATCGACACGCACGGTCAATTGCCAATATACTTTTCCGGTAAAGAGATTTGGGATCGTGATCGGAAACCGAACCGCATAGCGTTCGCGTGCAGCCAGCGTAAAGTATTGGTTCGCCAATTGATTGTAGAACCATCCATCGACCGGTTGTTTCTTGACATCATCAAAAAGTTCAAGTTGCAGATTGCCGGTTTGCTCAAGGCCGGTATTGTTTACCAGCAAAAATTGAAGTTTGGGCTGGTCTCCGGGGTAAAAGAAGGTAGGAAGGTCTGCCGATGCAGTAACAGAAAATTGCGAATGGACAGGAGTGTTGATCGCTGACCATGCACACACCAACAGTAAAAGACAGCTTCGCATTTATTTTTTTAAGACCTCGGCCATCTTCTTACCGATATCGGCCGGGCTGCTTACCACATGAATGCCGCAGTCGCCCATGATCTTCATTTTGGCGGCCGCTGTGTCGTCGGCACCGCCTACGATGGCTCCTGCATGGCCCATTCTTCTACCGGGAGGTGCGGTCTGGCCGGCAATAAAACCAACCACCGGCTTTTTGTTTCCGTTCGCTTTTATCCAATGGGCCGCTTCGGCCTCCATGCCACCTCCGATCTCTCCGATCATGACGATCGCATCGGTATCGGGATCTTGCATAAAGAGCTCGACGGCTTCTTTTGTCGTAGTGCCAATAATGGGATCTCCACCAATTCCTACTGCGGTAGAAATTCCCAGGCCGGCCTTTGCCACCTGATCGGCCGCTTCGTAGGTTAGCGTACCCGATTTAGAAACAATGCCCACTCGTCCTTTAACAAAAACGAATCCGGGCATGATGCCTACTTTACATTCGCCCGCCGTTATAACACCGGGGCAATTGGGACCCACCAAACGAGTAGGTTTGCCAAGCAGGTAATTTTTTACGCGAACCATATCTTGTACCGGTATGCCCTCGGTTATACAAACTACCAGGCCTATTCCGGCCTCTGCTGCTTCCATGATCGCATCGGCGGCAAAGGCAGGGGGAACAAAGATGATACTCACATCGGCGCCGGTGGCTTTTACGGCATCGGCAACGGTATTGAATACCGGGCGGTCTAAATGCATAGTGCCGCCTTTGCCAGGCGTTACACCGCCTACTAATTGGGTGCCATACTCGATCATTTGAGAGGCATGGAAACTACCTTCTGTGCCGGTAAACCCCTGCACCAGTACTTTAGAATTTTTATTGATAAGAATACTCATAGCGGGCTGCTTAAAAGTTGCCGCAAAGGTAGGGATTTGTGCGTATCAGGGTCGGATCATGTCGTCCATATTACGCACATTGGGGATCTTTCCGGTCTCTTCCAGCATCCGCATATCCTTCGCGTCTTTTAGGAACTCAGAGGCAAAGATAAAATCGTTGAGTAGCTGGTTTTTGCTAAAGATGATATCCTTGCGGGTGCCTTCCCATTCCTTCTTACCCTGGTACATGTACAGAATGTAGTCACCGGTTTCCATTACACTGTTCATGTCGTGGGTGTTGACCACCGTGGTAATATTGAACTCCACGGTCAGTTCCTTAATGAGCTTATCGATGACCAGCGAGGTTTGCGGATCGAGCCCGGAGTTGGGTTCGTCACAAAACAGGTATTTGGGATTTAGCACCACCGCGCGGGCCAGTGCCACTCTCTTTTTCATTCCTCCGCTTAGCTCGGCCGGAAATTTACGGTTAACGTCTTGCAGGTTGACCCGCGCGAGCACCTCATTGACCCGTTTTAATTTTTGTGTGTCCGAGTCTTTCGTAAACATGTCGAGCGGAAACATAATATTTTGCTCAACGGTCAGCGAATCGAACAAGGCAGAACCTTGAAAGAGCATGCCGATCTCTTTGCGAATATTGGTGCGTTGCTCCTGATTCTTTGAAAAGAAGTTCTCGCCTTGGTAGCAAATCTCGCCATCATCGGGAGTGAGCAGTCCTACCATACACTTCATCAGCACCGTTTTTCCACTGCCGCTGGCGCCAATGATCAAATTGCACTGGCCCGGTTTCATCTGGGCGCTAACGTCCTCTATCACGACCTTGTCGCCAAATTTTTTTTGTATGTTCTTTACTTCTATCATGCGTTCGTTACAGGAGTAGGGCCGATAAGATGTAATCGGCAAATAAGATCAATACACAACTTACGACCACCGCTTTGGTGCTGGCCCGGCCAATTTCAAGGGCCCCGCCGCGAACATAGTAGCCAAAGTAGGCAGGAACACTGGAGATGATAAAGGAAAATACATATCCTTTTACCAGGGCAAAGAAAACGTTGTAAGGTAAAAAATCGGCCGCCAATCCTTTGTCGAAAATGTTTGGTGAAATAATGCCAGCAGCGGTTCCGGCCAATCTTCCGCCCCAGATGCCCAGGGCCATGGCGATAATTACGAGCAGCGGAATCATGAGCATGGCCGCCGCGATCTTGGGTAAGATAAGATAGGTTTTGGTGTTGATCCCCATAATCTCCAACGCATCGATCTGTTCGCTCACGCGCATATTGCCCAGCTCGCTGGCAATGCGGCTGCCGGCAACTCCGGCCAGTACGATACAGACCAGCGTAGGGGCAAATTCCAAGATCACCGTATCGCGTACGATCTGCGCAATGGTCGTGAGAGGCACCAGCGGACTCACCAGCTGGTACGCTGTTTGAATGGTCGATACCGCTCCAATAAAAACAGAGATGATGGCCACAATTCCCAGCGAGCCGATCCCGATCTCCACGCATTGGTGCATCAATTCTTTCCAGTACATGCTCGTTTTTTCGGGACGCTTGAACATCCCCTTGAGCATTAACAGAAACTGGCCTACGTCACTTAGTACACGCATATGCGCTAAACTGTTTTTTCTTTTCGAAAACGTTTCCACCAACGGGATTGTCGCACGATCTCTTTGGTTGGCGTTTGCGTCCTTGACTTTTGCTGCGCATCTACCACAGCGATCACCGCCATATTGATGATGCTTCGAATGGAGCTGCCCAACTGTAAGATATGAACTGGTTTTTTAAGTCCTAATAAGATCGGAC
>JBILFN010000153.1:0-2864 GCA_044351575.1 Chitinophagaceae bacterium | reverse complement strand
AAACAGGGCCAGCAGCCCCGTGCCGGTCAGCGCTGCGGTCAGGTCTTTCATAAAAACGCCCGTGGCGATCACCACATAAGCCAAAATAAAAAAAGAGGCAAAGAATGGCGTGTAGCGGGTAAAGCCCCCCAAGGCGGTCTTTTGTCGATTGCGAAGAATAAACAGCGCCGCCGCCGAACTGGCCATGCCAATACAATCCAAGAACATGCTAAAGTTCAAGATCGGATCGACCCCCTTACCTAAAAAGCTTACGAAGATGGTCACTAACGAAAAAACAGTCAGCCCGGCCGTTAGCGCCCCGTTCTTTTCGTTACGATTCGAGAAGATGCGCGGAAACACCTTATCGACACTCATAGCGTACATCACCCGCGGGTTGCTCAACAAGATCACATTCACATAGGCCATTACCGAAAGAAACATGAGCATATCGAATATCTTGGCTCCCGCCTTGCCAAACCAGGCCTCGCAAAGCAACGCTCCAATGGCCGTTGCATTTTTCATAGGTTCAAAACCAATAACGGTAGTGTAGGCCAGGTTGATGGATAAATACAATAGTACAACGATGAGGATGCCGATCAAGATCCCCTTGGGAATACCGCTGGGCGTTTCGGCCTCGGCCCCAAAATTGATCGTTTGCTGGTAGCCGCCAAAGGCAAAGCTGACGGGGATCAGCGATACCACAAATAAAAACCAGGGGCTGTGATCCGAGAATTGATACAGCGGATCGTTCTCATTATACCCATGTGGCGTAACCGTAACGCCCTTGAGCATACTGGCTATCAAGATCACGATCATCGATAATTTAAAGATGGTCAGAAAATTCTGCGTACGGCTGCTGGTGCGCAGCCCAAACAGATTGACCACATAAAAAATACCCACTGCCACGATGGCGACCATCGTATTGAAAAAGGTGCCACTCGGCTTTCCGTAGAGCAGATCGCTCACGTAGTCGGCTCCGATCAGTGCCACGATGGCCAGCGAAGCGGCATTACTGATCAAAATGATGGCATTGACCGAAAAACCAATGGCGGGATGATAACACTCGGCAAACACTTTGTAATACCCTCCCATGGCCGGTAAGCGCTGACCGATCTCGGCATAGGTGAGAGCGCCGCAAAGCGCTATAAATCCGCCCATGGCCCAGACCGAAAAAAAGATCCACTCCTTGCCAGACGTAGCCGCCACCGAGGCAGGCACCCGAAAGATCCCCATGCCTATTACCAAGCTAACGACGATCAGACTAATATCAAAAAGACTTAATTTTTTTACAGCAGCCATTGGTTCTTCTATTACAGAACAAGATACGGCATTAGTTTTTAACAACGAGTGCATAACTCAGCACAAAACAGAAGGCCCGCCACACTATCTTCGCCTCGATACGGTTTTCCGAATAAGGAAATTAAAAGGGAAATCCGGTGTAACACTTTATGGTGAATCCGGTGCTATCCCCGTAGCTGTAAATCCTGCTCCTAGAACTTTTTAATAGGGAGCAACGCTGATCAACAACGCCACTGTGCAAACGGGAAGGCTTTCAGCGAGGATAAGCCAGAAGACCTGCCGCATCAATTAGTTTTTATTCAGCTTTCGGGTGAAAGGCTTGAAGATTTAAAAGTGTAAGGGCACTTTTTTATTTTCTACTTAAACATCTGGAAGCAGTCACACAAAAATTTTGCATTATGCAAAGAAAATTTTTTGTGGGGGCTGCTCTGGTTCTGAGCACGCTGCTCCACGCGCAACAAGACAGCTCTTATTTGCAAGAGGTCGTAGTAACGGCCAACAAGTACGAAAAAAAGCAAAGCCAGACCGGCAAGGTCGTTTCGGTAATCAGTAGCGAAATGCTGCGCCAGAGCGGAGGGCGCTCCCTCGGCGAACTGCTCAACCAGGTGGCCGGCGTAACCATTCCGGGGGCCAACAATAACCTGGGCAGCAACCAAACCATCAATATTCGTGGAGCATCCGCCGGCAATGCGCTCGTCTTGCTCGATGGCATCCCCGTAAACGACCCCTCGGTGATCAGTAATTATTTTGATATCAACTTGCTCAGTGTCGATCAAATTGAGCGGGTAGAAATTTTAAAAGGAGGCCAATCGACCCTGTACGGTTCCGATGCCGTAGCCGGTGTGGTCAATATCATTTCTAAAAAGTCGGCACGCGAAAAAAATAAACCCGCCCTCAATGCCGCCGTTTCGGGGGGCAGTTTCGGTACGTTGCGCTCATCGCTGGGCGTAAGTGGCACACGCAATAAGCTAGACTATTTGCTGCAACTCTCGGCTATCTCCACACAAGGCTTCTCGGCCGCTACCGACACCACTGGCACTGCCAATTTCGATAAAGATGATTACCGCCAGCAAACGGCGCGTCTGCAGGTAGGTTATAAGACCGGCGCCCATTCGAAACTAACAGTAAACAGTCTGTACAGCCGCTACAATACGGCGCTGGATGCCGCTGCATTTGTAGACGAAAGAGATTTTGTGGCCGATAACACCAATAAATTGAGCGGTATCGGTTGGCAGCTAAAAAAAGAAAATACCCTGCTACAACTAAACTATCAGTACAACGAAGTAGAAAGAGATTATCTGGATGACTCTACTTACCGCAGTAGCAGCTTTGTAAGTTTTACCAAGAGCAACTATAAAGGGATCACTCATTTTGCCGAGATCTATTTTTCAAAAAAATCGGGGGCTTTCGAGTTATTGGGAGGCACCGACTATCGCAAGCATCAAACCACACAGTCGTATTTTTCTACCGGACCGTGGGGGCCTTATGCTCCACCGGCCTTAGAAGCTAGTTTTGATCAACTCAGCTCCTATGCATCACTGGTATTTACCAAAGAAAAGCTGATCATCGAAGCAGGCAGCCGATTT
>JBILFN010000152.1:0-2888 GCA_044351575.1 Chitinophagaceae bacterium | reverse complement strand
CTGGCCAATGCCGTACAAAAATGCAAGACCGACGCCGATGTAGAATTGGTAGGAAAGGAATGGCTGTTAATGCAATCGCGCGAACTTAAAAAGGCCGGCGTACCCGTTTTGCACTATTACACACTGGGGCGTCCGTTGTTGGTAGCCGACGTAGTAAAGGATATTTGATCGGTAAAACCATGGCCCAATAAAGGCTGATCACCCGACCCTTCTCCCTTTTTTATTGACCCTTTTTCTTGAGCTGAATAATCTCGTCCATTTGCTCGTACGAGAGCTTCTTGGCAATAATGCGCTTGTCTTTGTCCAATAAGTAGAGTGTAGGAAAAGACTGTACATCGTAGAGCTGCGAGTAGCCCGGAATATTTTTCTCTACCCGATTCTTTTCGGTCTCTTTGCTATAATACACATGGCTCCAATGGCCGATCTTCTTATCGGCAATAAAGCGAAGCCAATCTGCTTTTGTTCCCTCGGTCTCTTTCGCTACAGCATAGATCGCAACACCGTCTTTTTTCAATCGTAATGCATACACCGAGTCTATCTTAGGAAGCGTCTCCTTACAATGCCCGCAGGTGGGATCCCAAAAGACCAGCAAGGTATAGTCACTCTTAAGAGCATAGAGAGAGACCGTTTTACCTAAAGAATCGGGCAGCTCAATATCGGTAGCAGGCGTGCCCAGAATATTGGCCATTAAACTGTAGGCCCGGTCGGTGATGGTCTTTTTGCCTTGTTCGCTAAGCCACGGGTAGGTCTTGTCCGAAAAATATTTTTCGTACAGGTGTACAAACACGGCATCTTCCCACATGTAGCGCTGGGTATAATAGCGGTTGATGAAACGAAGTAGCAAGAATCGCTGCATTTCGCTGTTGATAGAGGCAAAGCCCAGCATGTAATCGATCTCTTTATTGACCGAATCGGGATGAGGCGCCACCAACTGGTTGAAATAGGTATCGAGCTTCTCTTCGAAAAAAGTCGTGTAGGCCAGTCTTCCATCCCAGAAGTTTACACCATCCCAAAAATGATCGCGAAAGTAACGAAAGGCCTTAACGGAATCTTCGCGTGTAAGAGGCCGTTGCAGCTCGGTGGGTAATACCGGTTGACGCATGGCCTGCAATAAAGCGGCCAAAAAGGTCCCTTTATTATTCTCAATAAGTTCGTCACGCGACGTACGCAGATCTTGGTCAACGGCATTGAGCGAATCGACCAGGCGGGTAGAATCGGTTTTTGTGGGAGCGGTCTTTAACGACTCGCGAAGACTATTGATGCGCATACCCTTCTCGGTCGTCATTCGCTGGTAGCGAGAGAAAAGCTCGTTGTCGGGCGAGTTGACATAGGTTATGCCCCCGGGCAACGTGGCAGAATCCGCAAAAACAGAGAACTGTTGCTGTTTGTCTACCAGTATCTCAAAAAATCCGGACTTGTTCGGAAATCCGATCAGATAAATGCCTCCTTTCAGCGGTTGCTTTCCTTTAAATACTCCCTTCGATTGCTGGTCTACCTTAACGGAATCTATAATAGGATAACTTTTTCCGAAATAGTGCCCCAGGTAAATGTATTGATCTTTATAAGGTTTAAAAGTAACCGTAATCTCATAGCCATCCTGGGACCATGCCGAGACAGTAGACAATAAAAGCAAAAGAACAAAAAGACGCTTCATATAAAATTGAATAGAGAGTAAAGTTATTAAATTCCGCACAAGACCCATAGCGACTATCTTTGCCGGGTGCGAAGAAAAAAACCTTCTGTCGTAATAGCCGACCTGCTGATCGAGGATTATGCTGCCGAAGGAAAATGCATTGCCCGCCAAGACGGAAAAGTGATCTTCATAGAGGGAGTGGTTCCCGGCGATCGGGTCGATGCCAGGATCATCAAAAGTAAAAAGGACTGGGCAGAGGGCGTGGTGGTAAAGATGGTCAAAAAGGCTGACGAGAGAGTAGATCCCTTTTGTTCGCATTTTGGCGTTTGCGGAGGATGTCAATGGCAAATGTTGCCCTATCAAAAACAACTTCAGTTCAAACAACAACAGGTCGAACAAACCCTTCAACGCATTGGCAAGGTAGCACTGCCACCCGTTCTACCCATTGCCGGCGCGTCCTCTACCACACACTACCGAAACAAGATAGAATACACGTTTGGCAATAAGCGTTATCTGCTGCCTTCCGAACTCGGCAACGAACAGATCAGTGGACAATCGAACGTGGCCGGATTTCATGCCCGGGGATTCTTCGATAAAGTAGTGGATATCGATACCTGCTATTTGCAGGCATCTCCCACCAACGAGATCCGTACGTTTATTAAATCGATGGCCCTCCAAAAAGGGTGGACCTTCTACGACAGTCGTGCCCATATTGGCTTCTTGCGCAATGTGCAACTGCGCCTCTGCCGCAGCGGCGAGTTGATGGTCAATGTGATCGTCGGAGAAGACAAACCCGCCCAACTAAGAGAATTGCTGCAAGCATTACTCGATCGGTTTGACGGCATCACTACGCTACTGTATACCGTCAATACAAAATGGAACGATAGTATTCAAGATCTGCAACCCATCGTTTTTTCGGGCAAAGGATACGTAGAGGAGATCTTGCGCGGCGAACAGGCAGAGGAGACCTATCGTTTTAAGATCGGGCCTCAATCTTTTTTTCAGACCAATACAGAGCAAGCCGAGACCCTTTACCGGTTGACCGCCCATGCAGCTGCCCTTACCGGACACGAAACGCTCTACGATCTCTATTGTGGCACCGGCAGTATCGGCATCTTCTTAAGCCGCAAGGCAGGTCGCATTGTGGGGGTCGAACAAGTAGCGGCTGCCATCAACGATGCAAAAGAGAATGCAACTCTCAACCAGATCTCGAATGCCTCTTTTTTTGCAGGAGATGTAATTGATATTTGTACAG
>JBILFN010000012.1:0-25182 GCA_044351575.1 Chitinophagaceae bacterium | reverse complement strand
GAATTCTTTTTACCCAGACCAACTCTCTTCTTTTCTCATTGAAATCTATGGCCGGCGTACCCCAGTAGGTTTTTTTCCCTTCGATGGAACTGGCCACACCACTTTGTCCGAACACGACCGCTCCTGCACCAATGGTCAATGTCTTATTGACGCCAACCTGCCCCCATAAGATAACTTCGTCTTCGACGGTGACCGCGCCGGCCAAACCGACTTGTGCTGCGATCAGGCAATTTTTTCCGATCACGCAATCGTGACCAATATGCACCTGGTTGTCGATCTTGGTACCGGCCCCAATGATGGTATCGGCCGTTACGCCCCTGTCGATGGTGCAGCCGGCTCCGATCTCTACCTTGTTCTCTATGTGCACGCGACCACAGCTTTTCATTTTACGATAGTGGTGCGCAAGATGTGTTTTACGATTATAATAGAATGCATCGCTACCGATAACGGTTCCCGCCTGTACGATCACGTCGTCGCCAAGCCGACAGTAATCCAAGATGGTCACCTGGGGATGAATGATGCAGTTCTTTCCGATAGTTACATTGTTGCCGATGTAGGCGCCAGGCATCACGATGGTACCTTCTCCCAGCAGAGCGGTCTTGCTGATCGGCTCAAGAGAAGGGGTAAAGGGCCGGTACGTATCGACCAGCGTTAGATACGCTGCGAAGGGATCGGCCACTACCAATAGCGATTTACCAGAAGGAACAGGCACTTCGCGATCGATGATGATGCACGTAGCGGCAGAGCGAAGACAAGTATCGTAATACTTGGGATGATCGACAAAGACCAGATCGCCTGCTTGCACTTTATGAATTTCATTGATGCCCGTTGCCGATCCATTGGCATCTCCGATAAGCGTGGCCTCTAGCAACACAGCCAATTCAGCAAGAGAAACAGGTTTTTCAAATTGCATCAGCTATAATTTTACACAAAGGTAGCGAGCGGCGAGTAGCTGTGATTTTTTTGCGTTTATCCACAGCCCATTTTAAAATGTTGATAAAATCAAAAGAAAAAAATTTTTTTGATATATGAAATAAATACTAATATTGTGTAGGGAAATTTATTTCCCTGTACTTACTAACCCATCCATATAGGATCCCTCCGTTTTCGGAGGGATTTTTTCATTTAGATCCTTTCCGGGTTGCGAATGTGCTTTTAAAATACCTTTACGCAAAGTCTCCCGCCATGATCAAATCAATGACAGGTTTTGGAAGAGCCGAAGTACGTGCCGGCGATAAATTGCTGGCCATCGACATCAAATCGCTCAATGGAAAACAATTCGATCTGCAGTTAAAACTGCCTGCACTGTTAAAGCCCTATGAGTTTGACATTCGCCGCTCGTTAGCCTCTGCCTTGGAGCGGGGAACCGTCGATTGTACCATCAGTCTCAAAGAGACCGGCAAGTCGCAACCCGTCTCTATCAATACACAGCTGGCCCGATCGTACTACCAGCCGCTGGCCGCACTGGCAGCCGAGTTGCAATTGGATACAACGCAGTTACTGTCGGCCCTTCTAAAATTACCCGAGGTCATTACGCCCGGTGCCGATGCATTGACCGCTGCCGAGTGGGAGCAATGCAAGACGGGTATCGAGCAGGCGGTCGAACAACTAAACGCCCATCGCCGGGCAGAAGGAAAAGCTCTCGAGATCGATCTGCTGGGGCGTATCGAGGCGATCGTATCGCTGCAAAAAGAGATCAGCATGCTTGAACCGCTACGACGAGAAAAAATTCGCCAGGGTCTTCGAAAAGTGCTCGACGAAGAACTGGGCAATGAATCATACGACCACAACCGTCTGGAGCAAGAGCTGATCTATTATATAGAGAAAATGGATATAAGCGAAGAGCAGGTACGCCTGCTGAATCATTGTGACTACTTCGTTAAGCAGCTTCACCTACCCGGGGAGAGTAAGGGCAAAAAGCTCTCCTTTATTCTACAAGAGATCGGTCGCGAGATCAACACAACCGGCTCTAAGGCCAATGATGCCGCCATTCAGCAAAAAGTGGTATTGATGAAGGATGAACTCGAAAAAGCAAAGGAGCAAATACTAAACGTGATGTAATTTTATCGTATGAGCAGTGCATGTCGGTGGTCGTTTACCCCTTTTGTATGGATGGGACTCCTTTTTTTGATCGGAGGATGCACCCCGCTGGCCCTGTACGAGAAATCGGTTCCATTTCCGCAACAAGCATGGAAGAGTGACTATATACCCGCCTTTGATTTTGTTATCGGCGATACGAGTGCACGTTACGAGGTGGCCATCGTCTTTAGGCATCGTGACCGTTATCACTATAATAATATCTGGCTTCGCATTTCGGTAACGGACCCAAAAGCCAGCACCCATTCGTTCGATACCGATCTGCTGCTCGGCACCAACGAGAGTGGGTGGTTGGGAACTGGTATGGACGATATTTACGAACACCGCATCTCGTTGCAAAATGAATTACTGGAAAAAGGAATTTCATTGCGCCAAGCGGGTACCTATCGCTTTAGCATCGAGCAATTGATGCGAGAAGACCCATTGGAGGAGGTCATGAACATTGGTATACGGGTCGAAAAGAAGCCCTAATATGCTGCCGCATGCCAGAACTACTTAAAAAAAAACTAAGACGGACCACGCTAATCTACTGGGCCCTTTTGCTATATGTTTTGGCCGCCCTGCTATGGTGGCTCATCTCGCTGCAGCAGCAAAATCGGCAAATTGCGCAGGAAAGAAGAGAATTGCTAGAGCTGCGCGCCACCACGCTGGCCCCATTGACCTACAAAGGCGAACAGCAGATCATCGATGACCTGTACAGACGCAACCAAACCAAGTACATCAGCGAAGGCATCACTTTTCTGCTGGTAATTTTGATCGGGGCCGTTTTTATCTTTCGGGCCGTACGCAGACAGTTTAAAATGCAACTGCAGCAGAAACAATTTATGATGGCCGTTACCCACGAGCTCAAAACACCGATTGCCGTGGCCAAACTCAATCTCGAGACCTTGCTGAAATACCAGCTGGACCCCGAAAAGCAGCAAAAGCTGATCCGTACGACCCTGGACGAGACCGCGCGCCTCAATTTTCTGACCAATAATATTCTGGTCTCGGCACAGCTCGAGAATAAAGCATTTGTGACCGGCCAAGAAGACCTCGACCTGTCGGCTCTTTTACAAGATTGTGTAGAGGCCGTTCAAAAGCGGTTCCCTGACAGAAACCTCGAGACTGCCATCGAAAAAGAGATCGATATAAAGGGTGATGCGCTGTTGCTACAGATCTTGATCAACAATTTGCTGGAGAACGCGATCAAATATGCCCCTGGTCTGTCAGCCATTCGCACCTCACTTCGGTTAACCGAAAAAGGTATTTTATTGTCGGTGGCCGACCAGGGACCCGGTATTCCCGATAGCGAAAAATCAAAGGTCTTCGATCGCTTTTACCGCATCGGTAACGAGCAGACGCGTACTACCAAGGGAACCGGACTGGGACTCTACCTGTGCCAACGTATCGCCAAAGATCATCGGGGTCGTATCGAGATCGAAGACAATACCCCGCAAGGCAGTATTTTCAATGTTATCTTTGCACTATGAGCGAAGGGAACCGCGCCTCGATCTTATTGGTAGAAGACGAAGAGAACCTGCACGAGGCCCTCAAATTGAACCTTGAGCTGGAAGGGTACGAGGTAAGCTCTGCCTTTGACGGGGCTGCTGCCATTAAGGCCATCGATAACGCATATTTCGATCTGATCATCTTGGATGTAATGCTTCCGGTTATGGATGGGATTCAAGTGGCCGAGACGATCCGGATTCGCAACAACGAAACCCCTATTCTGATGCTGAGTGCGCGTAACAGCAGCGCCGACCGCGTAACGGGACTCAAAAAAGGGGCCGACGATTACCTGAGTAAACCATTTAACCTCGAAGAGTTGTTGCTGCGCGTTTCAAAATTGATCGACAAGAACCTTAAACTACAAGATAAGACCACCCTTGGCGATCAATACCAGTTTGGTCCAAATAAAATTGATTTTAAGGCGCAAGAGGCCACCGGTTACGACGGTACCACCATCCGGCTGAGTAAAAAAGAGACCATGCTCCTGAAGCTGCTGATCGAGAACAAAAATGAAGTGGTACCCCGCGAAAAGATCTTACAGGCCGTATGGGGGTATCAAGTCTACCCGACTACCCGTACCATCGATAATTTTATTCTCAACTTTCGAAAATATTTCGAAGAGGATTCACGCAACCCCCGTTATTTCTATTCGGTAAGGGGAGTAGGTTACAAATACGCGGAATAGGCTACAGGTCGCCTAATCTAGGACGAATCACGATCTCTTCGACACAAGCCTGCGGTGAGAGGTGCGCTGCCTGAAAGATCATCTTGGCAATATCGGCCGGTTCCATGATACGTCCGTTGCTGTTATCAAAATTGCCCCAGCTGTCGGTGAGAACGGCCCCGGGGTAAACACCCGTTACCTTTACTCCTGTCGGCTTGAGTTCTTCGCGCAGGTTTTGCGTAAAGCCGTGCAGTGCATATTTGCTGATGCTGTACGACCCTCCCTGTGCATAGGGCTTTAGGGAGGCAATGGAGCAAATTGTAAAGATGTGACCTGTGCCTCGCTGTATCATATCGGGCAACAATGTACGGGTAAGATAATACGCACTGTACAAGTTGACCGATACCTGTTGTTCGAGTTGTCCGTCGGGCTCTTCGGCCAACGAGCCCGGCAAGAACTGACCTGCATTGTTGATGAGAATATCGGGCTCTCCGTAACTCAGACACCATCGACCAAAACTGATAGCCTCTTGTGATACGCTCAGATCGGCGGCTTGGCCGTGAATGACGGCGGCAGGATACGCCTTGGTCAAGGCCGCTACGGTGTGTTGTAAACGGGTCGCATCTCGGGCCGTTAGCAATAACCGATAACCGGCTTGTGCAAATAACGAAGCGATCTCTTTACCAATACCACGGGAGGCCCCGGTAACGATCACGGTCATGGATTGGGCAGAACGAGGAACGTCGGGAGAAGCCATACTCATCAATTAAATTGTACATTGCAAAGTTATTGACCCAACCTTACAATTTATACCCTTTGTTGGCTTCGCTCCGTTATCAGCACCTTTTTTTTGACCTCGATCACACCCTGTGGGATTTTGAGGCCAATGCGCGTGCTACGCTGGTACAGCTATACGAAGAGCTGGGCCTGCAACAACTGGGAATTGATGATTTTGATCTTTTTTATCGGCAGTATCTTGAACACAACGAAAAGCTTTGGGACCGTTACCGAAAAGGATTTATTAAACAAGAGGAACTCCGTATCAAGCGAATGCGGCTGGCATTGTTGGATTTTGGAGTAGTGAACGAACCGGTAGCGGCCACCATGAACGTTCGCTTTTTAGAACTGCTGCCGACGCGTACCATCTTATTTCCGCATACCATTGAGCTGCTCGATTATCTGCAGCAAAAAGGATATGGGTTGCACCTTATAACCAATGGCTTTGAAAAAACGCAGCATAGCAAGTTGCAATACTCCGGTCTGGCCCCCTATTTTTCTGCGGTAATCACTTCCGAAGGGTCCGGTAGTCTAAAGCCAAGGCCGGAGATCTTCTCCTATGCACTGCAACAGGCAAGCGCTACCCGAGAACGGTCGATCATGATCGGCGATACAGTAGAGGTAGATATTGAAGGGGCTAAGAACGCAGGGATCGATCAGATCCATGTCAATCATCTCAATAAAGAAAGAATCGCATTACCGGACGGAAGCTATCCGACCTATACCGTTTTTACACTCGAAGAGATCAAGAAGATCTTGTAAGGGCGAGCGTGAACGAAGCGTATACTTCGCAGCATTGGAACGCTTGTTACCAAGTTGCGATCTCGGTAACGCCACCCAGTGGACGATCGCCGATCTTTACTTTTATAACGGCATCGAGCGGAAGCAACAAGTCTACCCGCGAACCGAATTTAATGAACCCCATCTCTTCGGTCTGTTTTACCTGCTGACCGGGCTGCAGGTAATTGACGATTCGCCTGGCCAAGGCGCCTGCGATCTGCTTGACAAGAATTTCGCGACCGCTTTTTTCGTACACGACCGTATGACGCTCATTTTCGGTAGAGGACTTGGGATGCCAGGCCACCAGGTACTTTCCGGGATGGTACTGCGAGTATCGAATTATACCGCTAACGGGATTACGGTTGACGTGTACGTTGAATGGACTCATAAAGATCGAGACCTGAATGCGGCGGTCGTTAAAATATTCGTCGGCCTGCACTTCTTCGATAACGACCACTTCTCCGTCGGCGGGAGCGATCACACTATTTTCTGAAAGAGTATGAGCACGGGATGGCACACGAAAGAAAGAAAGAATAAATACCCAACATAAAAGAGAGATGCCCAGCAAGGCAAAGAAACAGCCGGTGCAATTCGCATATAAGAAATAGTAACTGAGCGCATTACCCGCGGCCAAGAACAGCGTTACAATAGCGATCGTCGGAAACCCTTCGCGATGAATGGTCATAGATAAAAATTAGGGCGTAAAGATAACGAATCGCTCCGCTGCTTAAAGAAAGAGTCTTGTATACAGCCAGATAACAGGAGTGGCCCACAGCAATGAATCGAAGCGGTCGAGCCAACCACCATGACCGGGCAAAATGCGACCACTGTCTTTTACGCCCGCCATTCGTTTAAGTTTCGATTCGAACAGGTCGCCAGCAGTACCAAATACAGCGGCCAGCAAAGCCATCAGCGATCCGTCCACCCACTGCAGCGGCATGGGCGTATCGGGTGGCAGATGGTCGCTTACTATACGAGGCAGTAATGTTCCGGCTATTAGCACGGTCAGCAGCACACCCCCTATTGTTCCTTCCCAGGTTTTTTTTGGAGAGACCACACTAAGGGGAGTGCGTCCGATAAAAGACCCTACCAAATAGGCCATGGTATCGTTGATCCACATACAGCTCAATACGAAAAGTGGCAGTACGGGCAACGAAGTAGAAATGGCAGCAGCCAACGGATCGCGGGCCTTTAGATCTATGAAAAAAGTCCACGATAAAGAAAGATAGACCAGACCGAGCAACAGATATCGCATCCAAAAACGATACGAGGCATATAAACGCTGGTACTCGACCCAGCAACCGGCATGGATGACCATGACCAGCAATAGAAAGCTCCAGTCGCTCCAACAAAGTCCGGCGAGCATTACGGCCACAAAAAAGAAAGAGGTAGTGGCGCGTTGTAAAAAAACCTGCCTGTTAAATGCCATTGTACAAGTTATGAAGTATGCGCAGAAGAATCATCCTCGTTGTTTTGATGCTGGTCAACCTCGGCATGACGCAGCATCCAATGCAAATGCATGGTTACGAGCAGGGCACTTATCAACCCCGAGACCATCATGGCCTGAGGACCCACCACAGGCTCGTCCTGCAACAAGACCGGATTAAAATACACCAATACGATCAACAGGGCATCATAAAAGAAGTGTCCGAGAATGGCCGTCCATAAACTGCCACTGTACCAGTACACGGCCCCAAGCAATATGCCTAATACAAAACGAGGCAAAAAACCATAGAATTGCATGTGCATGGACGAAAACAAAAAAGCGGACAGCAAGATTGCCGGCCACGCCTGGCCAAATTTTTGAAAGAACATCCGCTGCAAGACCCCTCTGAACAATAACTCCTCGCCAACGGCAGCCAATCCTGCGACAAAAACAATGTTGAGCAAGAGATCCTTTACCGTATGTAGTCCCAGCAACGCCTTTACCGTATCGTTGGCCTCATCTTCTTTCTCTCTCATCCACTCGGCCAAGGCAGGTGGAAATTCGACGATACGGTTTAGTTCGCCCAGCCATTGAACCAAGGGAAGCGAGAAAAGCAATATCGATATACCGATCATCCAAAAACCGGGATGGACCGGGCGGGTAAGCTTAAGATACGCGCGGGCGGGCTCGACAGTAAACAGCCGAGCGGCCAGCCACGAGGGCACCAAAAACAGTCCTATGAATTGGGCCAGCTGCATGCCTCTGATAAAAAAGCCGAGTTGAGGATGCGGGGTTTTCATTTTGCTGATCGTGGTCAGTTGATCAACGGTAATACCGGTAATGGCCGACAACAGAAAGGTGCCCAGCAAACCAATAATAAAGAAGCTCATCAGGGAGAGACCCAGCAATAGAAAAAGTTGTTGCCCTGTTGACCTTTCCTGATAAAATCCTTTTTTAAACACACGCCGATTTTTGATTGTAAATTTGCCTGCCCGGACCTTCCGGCACATTCAACAAATTTAGGTAAAACCCCAAGATGGTTAAGATCGGCCCTGTAACGCTACCTGATTTTCCACTGCTGCTGGCTCCGATGGAAGATGTAAGTGACCCCCCGTTTCGTGCCGTTTGCAAAGACAAGGGCGCCGATCTGATGTATACGGAGTTTATCTCTTCGGAAGGACTTATTCGGGACGCTATCAAAAGCAAGAAGAAACTGGACATCTTCGACTATGAAAGACCCGTGGGCATTCAGATCTTTGGAGGCGATGAAGAAAGCCTGGGGCTGGCCGCCAAGATCGTCGAAGTAACGCAACCCGACCTGCTCGATATCAATTTTGGTTGCCCGGTCAAAAAAGTAGCGCTCAAAGGTGCCGGCGCGGGTGTATTGCGCGATGTAGACCTGATGGTACGGCTGACCAGTGCCGTGGTACGCTCCACATCTTTACCGGTAACGGTCAAAACGCGATTAGGATGGGACGACAACAACAAGAACATAGAAGAAGTGGCCGAACGCTTGCAAGATGTGGGGATCAAGGCACTGGCCATTCATGGAAGAACCCGCGTGCAGATGTACAAGGGTGAGGCCGACTGGACCTTGATCGGGAAGATCAAGAACAATCCGCGCATCACCATCCCCATTTTTGGCAATGGCGATATCGATTCGCCCGAGAAAGCGCTGGCCTACAAGAATCGCTACGGGGTAGATGGCATCATGATCGGAAGAGCGGCCATCGGTTACCCGTGGATCTTTAACGAGATCAAGCATTTTATGAAAACCGGAGAACACCTGCCCGCTCCCACCATCGAAGATCGGTTGGCCGTTTGCCGAAAGCACCTGCGCTATTCGATCGAATGGAAGAATCCGGTGGTCGGCATCAACGAAATGCGAAGACATTATGCCAATTATCTAAAAGGACTTCCCAATATCAAAGAATACAGGAACAAACTGGTTACCTTAAAGACCGAAGAAGAACTGAATGCCGTATTCGACGAAATGGCGCGCGTCTATGATGGATTTACGTTCGAAAAAACGCCCATCGCACTCATCAATTATCATGAGAAATGTCCGATCGACTAAGAGGACTTGTGTAGCACCGGTTACTGTAGCGCCTTGATCAACGCTTCGCTGAGCGGAGAGACCGAGGGATCGAAATAATGGGTAAGACGACCCTCCTCATCGACCAAATACTTCGAAAAATTCCAAGAAGGGGCCTTCGTATTCCAACCGTTTTGACTGCTGTCGGTAAGCCAGCGATATACCGGATGTTGAAGCGGACCCGATACCACGGATGTTTTTTGCGCTAGTTGGAAACGAACCCCATAGTTACGCTGACAAAAATCGGCGATCGATGCATTGTCTCCTTTTTCTTGCTCCTTAAAATCATTGGCCGGAAATCCGATAATGACCAAGCGGTCGGCAAACCGGTCTTGCAACTGCTGCAGCTCTTTGTACTGTGCCGTATAGCCACAATCGCTGGCGGTGTTGACAAGTAATACTTTTTTTCCCTGCAATAAATTCCAATCGATGGGAGTTCCGGTGGTCGACACGGCTTGTAAGCCGTAAAATGAAACGGGGGCCCTTTGCGGAGCATGGGCAAGAACGGTCGTATTCTTATTGCTCATACGAGTGCCCCACATAAGCACTGGGTAAGCCAGCTTTAGAAGGCGTTGGCGAATAGTCATAGTTGAAGCAGTTTGTTGATACCACAATAGACCAAGTGCGGCAAAGATCAATAGGCCCACTAGCAGCAGTCTTCGTCGCAGCTGGTCTTTTCTCATCCAATTAATTTTTTTAAGATGGCCAATTTACCCTTGAACGGCGGATACTTGATGGCCGGATCGATCCAGCTGGGTGTACGCAGCACGCCCTTTGAATGAGAGAAGGTATCAAAGGAATGTTTACCATGATAGAACCCCATGCCACTATTGCCTCGCCCGCCAAAGGGCAAGCGATGATTTAGAAAATGAAAGACGGAGTTATTGACACAAGCACCACCGGCCGGTACTTGTTCGAGCCATTTTTTCTCTTGCTGCCTGCTCTCTGTGTACACATAAAACGAGAGCGGATTAGGATTACGCTCAATGATCGCTCTGGCCTCATCGAAATGCTCATACGACAGCACAGGCAAAAGCGGACCAAAGATCTCTTCTTGCATAATGGGCGCATCGAGCGAAACATCCGTGAGTACCGTGGGAGCAATGTAGCGGGTAGCCTTATCGTGTTGCCCCCCGTAAACGACCTTGCCATTCCCTAAATAAGAAACAAGCCGATCAAATTGGCGACCGTTGATGATGCGACCATAATGCTCGCACTGCGTAGGATCGCTGGTATAAAATTTATCTATCACCTTAAGCAGGGCCTCAATGAAGCGATCGCGTACAGAGGCCTGCACCAAAATATAATCGGGAGCGATACAGGTTTGGCCGGCGTTATTCCATTTGGCCAGCGCGATACGCTTGGCGGCAACATCTATGTGGGCATCGGGCTCAATGACACAAGGACTTTTACCGCCCAACTCGAGCGTAACGGGGGTTAATTGCTCGGCGGCCATCTTATACACGATCTTTCCTACGGCCGTACTGCCGGTATAGAATAAGTGATCGAATCGGAACGATTGCATCAACGATGGCACCACAGTGGCGCCTTCTCCTTCGATGAGCCAAACATAGCGGCTATCGAATACGCTCTCAACGATCTTTTTTAGTACGGCGGAGGTGGCCGGCGTAACCTCGCTGGGCTTTAACACCACGCAATTACCGGCAGCGATTGCCCCAACCAAAGGACCCAATAATAATTCGAGCGGATAATTCCAGGGAGCCACGATCAACACTACGCCCAGGGGTTCGGGCATAATGAGACTGGCAGAGGGAAGATTGGCCAAATTGGTGCGCACCCGCCGGGGTCGAGCCCAGCTATCGAGTTTTTTGAGGGCCAGTTTACACTCAGCTACCACCAGCCCGGTCTCTGAGACCCACACTTCTTCGGGACTCTTGTGCAGATCTTGATACAGGGCCTCATTGATGGCCTGCTCGTGTGCCAGCAAACTGTCGTGCAGCAATCGGATCTGTTGTTTTCTAAAGTCGATCGAACGCGTGGCGCCGGATGCAAAATAATCCCTCATCTTTGTCAGCGCTGGCAAATAAGACATAGTAGAAATTTTGGACAAGTTAGTAAAACCACAGGGGATGGATGACCTACAGTTTATGAAGCAGGCGCTGCGGGAGGCCCAACAAGCCATGGATGAGCAAGAGGTACCCGTGGGCGCCGTGGTGGTCATGAACGACAAGATCATTGCCCGCGGACATAATATGACCGAAAGACTGCAGGACCCTACGGCGCATGCTGAGATGATCGCGCTCACGGCCGCCTTTAATGCCCTTGGCAGCAAGTACTTGCCCGAAGCTACCCTTTATGTGACCCTGGAACCCTGCCCCATGTGCGCCGGCGCACTCTACTGGAGCCAGATCGGTCGTATTGTCTACGGCGCCGACGATAGTAAGAATGGATACCGCAAAGTGGCCGGTGACCGCTGGCCCTTCCATAAGAACACGCAACTGACTCGGGGATGCTGCGCCGAAGAGGGAGCCAGGCTGATGAAGGATTTCTTTCAACAAAAACGTTGAACGTCTCTGGCCGCAGTACCTTTGTATCATCCTAAAAAAAATATTGATATGCCATTTACACTCGCTCCCCTTCCGTACGCGCACGATGCGCTCGAACCTCACATCGATACGCTTACCATGCAAATTCATCATGGTAAACATCACCAGGCCTATGTAGATAATCTCAATAAAGCCATTGCCGGCACGCCCCACGAAAATCTTTCGCTAGAAGAACTGGTCGCTAAGGCCGGCACTATCTCTGCCGCGGTTCGCAACAATGGAGGCGGACATTGGAATCATACCTTCTTCTGGGAAAGCCTCGGTGCGCAAGCGGGCGGTGCCCCCTCCGGAAAACTGGCCGATGCCATCAACGCTGCTTTTGGATCGTTCGAGAGCTTTAAAGAAAAATTTGCCACAGCCGGTATGACCCGCTTCGGAAGTGGCTGGGCTTGGCTGATCGTTGCCAATGGCAAACTCGAGATCTGCTCTACCCCCAATCAAGATAATCCGTTGATGGATCTTGCCGAGACCAAAGGCACGCCGCTACTTGGTGCCGATGTGTGGGAGCATGCCTATTATCTAAAATATCAAAATCGTCGCGCCGATTACCTGACTGCCTTCTGGCAAGTGGTCAATTGGAGTGTAGTGGCTGCGCGTTACGAGAAAGCGAGCTGAACTTTTTATTAAGGAACAGGATCATAGCCGCTGCTTCCCCAGGGATGACAGCGGCTGATTCTTTTAAGGGCCAGCCAGGTTCCTTTTAACAGACCATGACGCTGCAAGGCTGTGGCGGCATAATGCGAACAAGTGGGCGTGTATCGGCAAGAAGGACCCAACCACGGAGACAAGATCCATTGGTAAAGTTTGATCAATGCCAAAAATGGAAGAGTGAGCACCCAACTTACAAAGGCCGTAAAAGTTTTTAGCATATTACCCTTGTTGATATAAGGCCGCCAGTTTGGTGAGTCCCTTTTGCATCTGCAAAAATAAGTGGTGATAATCGGGCAATTCTTTTTCGGTATACACCACAAAAATATCGATACCGCCGGGTGAATTTAGTGCAGTGGCAACGAGCTGTTGCTGCAGCCGGTAACACTCACGCAATTGTCGCTTGATCTTATTGCGGTCAACGGCTTTGGGAAAATGCTTGGCTGATACCCCTACCCCTATACGCACTCCCTTGTCGGAGGCGCGGGCATGAAAAACGCGAATGCATCCCACATTCAATCGCTGCCCTTTGGCAAACAAGGCATCGATCGATTTCTTGCTTTTAAGACGCTGGGTGGCCGATAAAGTATGTCGCTTGGTCAAGGCTGGGAGTTGTCTGAAAAAAAAAGCTCCGGGAGCACCGGAGCTATAAAATTATCAAAACCTCCGACTGTCCGGAGGGAGGTCGTTATTTTAGTTTGCGTTCGTCGGAGACCGTCAGCTTCTTGCGGCCTTTGGCACGACGAGAGGCTAATACTTTACGTCCGTTAGCGGTGGCCATGCGTTTGCGAAAACCATGTACGGTCTTGCGGCGCTTACGGTGAGGTTGAAATGTCCGTTTCATAGTGTGTTCATTTTTTCACTTGGGTAGAAAAATAGACCGGGAGAACGGTCGGGTTTCCATTTTACGCCAGGTCACCACACCCGTCGTATTGTGAAAGGACCGCAAAGGTAAGGGATCGAAAGGAGAACGGAAAGAAAATTAAGGTGTTGTTTATCAGTAAACTAGACAACCGTCCCTGCCAGATTAACGGTATAGGCCCGCACCGGGGCCCCAAAGAACTGAGCGGCATGGGCATCGAAATCGGGGGCCGAATCGGTGGTAAAGAATTTCAACTCGCCTTTTCGAGTACAGCGATCGCTGATCTCGGGATGACGATGCAGGTAATCGGCCAGGCTCTTGGCCACGATCTCCCCTTGCGAAACAAGACGTACGTCGGCTGGCAGATGTCTCTCGATTACAGGACGAAGCAACGGGTAGTGTGTGCATGCCAGCAGCAACACATCGATCCCCTTGTCTTTTTCGAGAATTGCCTGTACATGCTTTTTTACAAAGTAATCGGCGCCTTTACTTAAATGCTCATTATTCTCGATAAGGGGCACCCACATGGGACAGGCTTCCTGAAATACACGTAGCGCGGGAAAAAATTTTGCGATCTCGATCGGATACGACTCAGAACTCACCGTACCCTGTGTGGCTAACACACCCACTTTTCCTTTCTTCGTGTAACTCCCGATCACTTCTGCGGTAGGGCGAATTACACCAAGTACACGATTATGAGGAGCGATCTTAGGAAGATCGTTTTGCTGAATGGTACGCAGGGCCTTGGCAGAGGCCGTGTTACAGGCCAAGATGACCAGCGGACATCCCTGTTTAAAAAACCATTCCACGCATTGCAACGTATACTGATAGACGGTAGAAAAAGAACGATTGCCATAGGGAGCGCGGGCACTGTCTCCCAAATAACAATAATCATAGTCGGGTAAGACCGACACCAGATCGCGCAACACGGTAAGTCCCCCGTAACCGGAATCGAATACACCAATGGGGCCTTTTGACAATGGCTGCATGGTACAAATGTACTCTCCTGCAAACAAAAATGCCCGATCTAAGACAGATCGGGCATCAACTTTTTTTAGCGTGATTACTTTACGGGAGCAGTAGAAGCGGCGGGCTTGGGCAACGACAACTTGAGTTTCGCTGCAACGGCAGCGACCATGTCGTCTGTATCGGGAGCCACCAACAGGCTTTCTTTGTTGAGGACATGCGTGTAGCCCTTTTCTTTGGCTACGGCCCTAATAGCCTCGTAGATCTTACGATAGAGCGGAGCCAGTAATTCATTTTGCTTGGCTTCCATGGCCTGGTTAACGATCTGTTGCCAGTTCTGGATCGTATTGATCAATTGTGGAAGCTCCTCTTCTAGCTGCTTCTTAACGGCAGGAGGTGGTGGCTTCAACGTATCCTTGTACATGCTGTCTTTATACTGATAGGTCTGTATCAGCGAAGCATACTGTGGGTTGATCGAATCGGCCTGGTAACGAGAAAGAATTGAATCGAACTTACTGACCTCGGGCATCAACGAGAGCACATTCTCTACACTGATGTAGCCGATCTTGGTCTGCGCCGAGGCGGTACCGGCCAAACCCAGCACCCCTACGATGGCTAAAAGCACTACTACATTTTTCATGTTGCGTATGGTTTTTTAAACAGTTGGTTGATTGGTTATTTGATCCCTAACTCGCGAAGCACATCTTCGCTCTTGTCGAGCTTGGGGTCGGCAAAGATAATGGTAATTCCCTCACTTTTATCGAGCACAAAATCGTAGCCCCGGGCACTGGCGATCTTCTGAACGGCACTGTATACTTTGTCCTGCACAGGCTTCACCAGCTCCTGACGCTTCTTAAAAAGATCCCCTTCGAAACCAAAGCGACGACGTTGCAGGTCCCTGAGTTCCTTTTCTTTGGCAAACAATTGATCTTCCCTTCTCTTCTTTAACTCGGCGGTCAGCATCACTTGCTCCGCCTCAAAATCGCGGTACATCTTATCGAGTGAAGATTGCATACTGTCGATCTGCACTTGCCAGCCGGCCGCCATGCGGTCAAGTGACTGCTGGGCAGCTCTGTACTCGGGCATGCGATCTAAAATATATCGCGTATCGATAACGGCATATTTCTGTGCTTGGGCAAATAGGCCCAGCAACAAGAAACAAAGGGTCAACACTGTATTTTTCATGAAGCGAGATTTCTATTCGGGTTCAAAGCCCAACATAAAGGTAAAGCGAGAGATCCCCTTAAGTCCTGTTTGTCCTGGAACTGCGCGATCGAGTCCAAGGCCGTAATCAAATCCGAGCAAACCAAACATGGGCAGAAAGAAACGCATACCCGCTCCCACACTGCGACGCAAACGGAACGGATTGTAGTCTTTATAATTGTACCATCCATTGGCCGCTTCGAAGAAAGTAAGGGCGTAAATAGTGCTGCTGGGATTGGTAACGAGTGGAAAGCGCGCCTCTAACTGATACTTGTTAAAGATGGTAAAGAACTGGCTGGCACTTTGCTGATCGGGATTGACCGTAGGATCGGAGGTCTGATACACCGGATAGCCACGGTGAGCAACAATGTCGAAACCGAGTAATCCAAAGTTGTTGGTCAGACCCGCATCACCCACCTGAAAACGTTCGAAGGGAGAGAAGGGAAGATTGGTATTGTAGCGTCCCATAAAGCCGAACTTGGCTGCCATCTTGACCACAAACTGGCGATTCTTCTCTGCACCCAGCGGCTTACCGATGGGAACATACCATTCGGCATTAAAGCGCCACTTGTGATACTCGGGACGACGGTAGGCATTGTAACCGGAACCCACACTGCTCATCAACGAATACGGCGGGGTCAGCTGAACACTGGCCAAGAAGTTCGATCCGCTGGTGGGGAAGATGGGATTAAATACAGAGGAGCGTTGCAACGCCAACTTGATGCTAACGTTACTGGAGGTACCACTGGTAAAATCGCTGCTGAAGATGGGATAGTTCATCAGCTTGTACTGCGTAAGATTAAAGGTAAAGACCAAATTAAAGTAGTCATCGGGCCACTTTAACTGTTTTCCGAAGGCAACTGAGATACCGCTTGTATTCAGATAGTTGGTATCGGAGCGGGCTTTATCGATACGACCGGTGAACGGATCGAAGGCGTTGGAGAAACGACTGCTGTTAAACCCGAGGGTCAACGAATTTCTTTTTTTACCGCCCAACCATGGTTCGGTAAAGGAGGCGCTGTACGAACGGTAAGCTCTACCATTGGATTGCAAACGAACACTAAGTTTTTGTCCGTCGCCGGTGGGTAATGGATCCCAGGCGGACTTTTTCCAGATGTTGCGAACCGAAAAATTATTGAAGGTAACGCCCATGGTACCGGTCAATCCGATTCCACCACCCCAACCGGCAGAGAGCTCGAGCTGGTCGGCCGATTTCTCTTCGAGTTGCCAATTGATATCCACGGTACCATCTTCGGGATTCGGCACGACGCCGGGATTGATCTTCTCTTGATTAAAGAACTGAAGGTTGCCCAGCTCGCGTTGAGAGCGGATCAACTGTGAACGACTAAAGAGTTCGCCCGGAACCGTACGCAATTCACGGCGCACCACATAGTCTTTGGTCTTTTCGTTACCGGCGATCGTCACGTTCTTGATGCGCGCCTGCGGGCCTTCCATAATCCGGATCTCGTAATCGATAGTGTCGTTGTAAACTGCCATCTCAATGGGCTCGGCCCTAAAGAAAAGGTAACCATCGTCCATGTAGTAGCCACTAATGTCGCCTCCTTCTTGACTGCCCTCTTTGCCTAAACGCTTGTTGAGCAGGCCCACGTTGTATATATCTCCTTTGTTGATGGCCAACAGTACATTCAGAATAGAATCGGAATACTTTGAATTTCCTTTCCAGACAATATCCCCAAAATAATAGCGGTTGCCTTCGGTAACCTTTATGTCGACGTTGAGATGGCCCTTGGCCGTCATGTATTGCGTATCGGCAACGATCTGCGCATCGCGATAACCGTTGGCGTTATAAAAATTAAGGACCTTCTCTTTATCTTCTTCGTACTTCTTTTCGTCGAACTTGGCGGAGCTCAGGAGCTTGAATCTAAAGTAAGGATCAAGCATCCGCTTTGTTTTGGTAACGGATAGAAACCCCCAATCCTTAACGTACTGGTTGAACGAAAGCGGTTGCCGCGCACCATAGGGACTCTGCGCATCATCGGGCTTGAGCGTAATGCGGGTCATTTCTTTGGTACCCTTGAGCTGCTTTTTAAGTTTGAGATTGTCTAGCGCTGTGTTGCCATAAAAATTTACATCACCGATCAACACCTTGGACCCCTTCTCAACGCGGATCAATAAAAAATTAGAGTTGGCAAAAGCGGGATCGGGCTTCTCTTCGATCAACACCTTAACATTGCGAAATCCTTTTTCGCCGTAATGCTTGGTGATCTTCTCGACAATTTCACGACGGGTATTTTCGGTAATGATGGTTTGCTTCGATAAAGAAAGCTTGGTAAGGATATCTTCTTCTTCTGATTTACGGATACCCGTGAATTTATAGTTGCCCAGACGGGGACGTTCCTGCACATTGATCTCGACCCAGACCTTATCGTCTTCGATTCGAGTAACCAGCACTTGCGCACCGGAGAAAAGTTTTTGCCTCCACAGATTATTGATGGCCTTTCCAAAGATCTCGGCACCGGGATGTACGAATTTGTCTCCGGGTTGCAAATTAGCGATCGACAGCACAATGGCCGTATCGAGATAGCGAATGCCGGTGATCTTGACATCGGCGATTACGTACTCCTTGACAATGCGGGCATTTTGCCACTCGATCAACTTGGGATCTACCGAGGTGGGACGAGCCGTATCGGGCACTTCTTGCGCCTGTAGCGGATGCACTGAGGTGATCAACGCCGAAGAAAGGCAAACCAGGAAAAGAAATATTTTACGCAATTAGTTAGTTTTCAACTTGTTATTCAAATTGTGCCCAAAACAACGGCTGGCAAATTAAGTGTAAAAATCGAAAGTCTTTGTTAAAGCTGCTCGCTGATCTTTCCAAAGCGTCTTTCCCTGTGCTGGTAGTCGATGAGCGCCTCGTACAAATTGTCCTTTCTAAAGTCGGGCCAACGCACGGGCGTAAAGTACAGTTCGGCATAGGCCAGCTGGTAGAGCAAGAAATTGCTGATGCGGTATTCGCCGCTGGTTCTGATCATCAGCTCAGGGTCAGGAAATTTGCTGGTAGTCAAGTAGTTCTGCAAAGTATCCTGGTTAATGTTATCGATAGAGAGCCGCCCCTGCTTAACCTCGTAGGCAATATTTTTTACGGCATGCAAGAGCTCCCAACGACCGCTATAGCTAAGGGCCATTATCAGGTTCAATCCGGTATTCTGGCTGGTCATTTCGAGGGCCTCTTCGAGTTCTTTTCGGGCATAATCGGGAAGCATGTTTATATCTCCGATCACATGTAGCCGAATATTGTTCTTATCGAGACTTTCAACCTCCTTTCTGATGGTGCCGACCAGCAGCTCCATCAGACCAATCACCTCGTACTCGGGGCGATCCCAGTTCTCAGTAGAGAAAGCATAAAGAGTTAGGTATTCGATGCCGAGCTCCGCACAGCCTTCGACAATGTTGCGCACGCTTTCGACACCATGAAAATGACCGAATAGCCGGTCTTCTCCTTTTTCTTTGGCCCATCTTCCGTTTCCATCCATAATGATGGCAATATGGCGCGGCAAACGGTCTTTGTCTATTTGATCTAGCAAGGCCTGCATGTAAGGATTAGGGTTTAATACGGATGCAAATCTACCCGTATTTTTTGGATTGGTTTAATCAGCCGTAGGGCAACGGTAGCTGGTAAGGTTAAAGCTAAGGGTTAGCATTGCGGTTACAAACTGGTCCTTTTGGCGGCTGCCGTTTCCTCTTTCGCGACCGGGCAACCCAATGGGTGTAATACCCAACTCGCCCGAGCGGTCACTAAGGGCCTGTGATACGGAAACGCCCCCGGGTGGTTTGGGAAAGGCCGCAGGGTCGACATAGGTAGCACTTACATCATCCAGGTAATCGGTGTTGGTAAAGCGGTGCAATACCTCGAAGGAGATATTCATCCTTCCTCCATACAATGCATATTTGATACCCCCGCCAAAGGGAATACTTAAAGCGGTAGGCCCGTACATCTTTCGATCGGGGTACAATGTGCTGTTCTGACCCTCGGTCCCAATGGGCAATTCCCTAAAGTAATAGCGCTCGCCCTGCCAATTGGTATAGGGATTGTAGCCGAACACCCCTACTCCGAGCGTGATGTACGGGGTAAATGATGCACCCGCATCGCCGGGGACAAATCTAAAAAAGTTAAAATCACCTTGCAACGCTACTTCCCACACGGCCGATGTAAAACCAAGATTACGCGTTCGCATCACCTCGTTTTGCGTATTGAGGCTATCGGCAAAGCCAAGTTGCGCATAGGTAAGAGAGGCTCTGGCGGCAATATATTGACCCAGGTTCTTTCTAAAAAACAAGGTGGCAGCTTGCCCGGGACGATTGAGTTTGGTGGTAGCATTCAAATCGCCAAAGTAATGCGCAGCGCCCAGCCCCACGCCAATCTCGGCAGAGGGCTGCTCTCCGTACTGCGCGCGCAGCGGCTGGCACAACAACAAAATGGTCATAAGACAAACTCCTGCACGAAAGATCAAGAACATACTATTGAATTAGCTATCAAACGAAAAAAAGAGGCAATTCGTATGCGGTCAATTGCGCTTGTCGAGCCCCCAGGTCAGCTTATTGTGAAGGGTTTGTAAAAAATTATTTTCGCTAAGGCGGATCAGACTCACCGAAAATTCTTCTTTGTGAACCGCCAGCTGCACGTCTTTGTGTACGATTTCGCGCCGGGCATCGAGCGCGCAGATCACCTGATCGCTGCGACTTTCAATGGCAAAGGAGATCACATGATCGTCGGGTACCACGATAGGTCGGGCATTGAGGTTGTGCGGGGCCACGGGTGTTATTACAAAACAATTGGCATCGGGAAACACAATGGGGCCATTGCAACTAAGCGAGTATCCGGTCGAACCGGTAGGCGTGGAAACGATCAGACCATCGGCCCAATAGGTATTGAGAAACTCGCCGTTCAGATACGTGTGTATCTTGATCATGGAAGTAACATCGCGCTTGTGAATCGAAAATTCATTGAGCCCGTACGGCACTTCTCCAAAGAGCGGGATCGTAGAATCGAGATGGATCAGCGAGCGCCTGTCCTCTATGTACGTGCGATCGGCCACGGCCTTTACTGCCAGATCGATCTGGTCCTTACCGATGCTCGCCAAGAAACCCAAGCGTCCAAAATTGATCCCCATTACGGCGATCTTTTTGTTCCTGATCAGTGTGATGGTATCGAGCAATGTGCCATCACCACCCAAACTGACTATTACCTCGATCCCATCGGTGAGATCGATGGCATTAGAGAAGGTCGATACCTGTTCGGACAACTGAACCTTTTCTTTGATCTGCAGATAGAACGGGGCATAGATGACCGGTTCTATCTGACGAAGACGTAAGGCTTCGAAAAAAAGTTGTAGGGGTAATTGCTGATCCTCCTCAAAAACACGGCTGTAAATAGCGACCCTCATTATCAAAAACTGATATTGCGGTGCAAAAATAGCCCGTTTTGGCCTAACTGGTTAAAGCTATACTCGAAGCGGAAGGTAATATCGTAGAGCGACAATAGGTCTATGCCGATGCCACCCGCATGCAACAGCCTGTTGTTAAGTTGATTGAGGCCGGGTTGTGGATTATGTACATAGCCGCTGTTGGCAAATACGCGGGCAAAGATCCTGATGGGAACATTGGTCAACCCTTTTTTTCTGCGAATGATCTCCGGCACCGGCAAACGCACCTCTGCCAGTTCGCGGGTAAGCGAGGCTCGCAGATATCCACCGGCCACGCCATCGATAACATAGTATTCGTATCCTCGTAAAAAAATATCCCCGTACCCTAAGAAGCGACGATTGAAAAAGGGTTGGTTAAAGGGAAGCTTGATACCGGCATAGGCCTGCATCGATAAAAAATAATCGGCCCCGACTGGCCAGCTGCGAAATGCCTCGCCGTGCAACTGCCATACCCGCGTGTTCTTGTTCCAACCCCCTTTGCTGAATCGTATTCGATACGCCTGGCCGTTGAGGGGATAGGGAATGTAATCGACCTTTTGGTAAGAGAATCGATACGAGAACTCCGGGAATCGCACACGAGTTAGTCCGTCGAAGAAATAATCGGGGTTCATTTGCACAATGGTATCGAGTATCTGCTCTGTAAAGTAGGTAAGTCCGAACTGGTGACGGGCAAATAGTTTTTTTCGGTACGTAAGTTCTCCGCCGAAACTCGAGAATTGTCTGGCAAATTGATTGTCGCTGCGCCAGAACATTTGTTTGTCGTCGATCGTATTGTAGTTGATCTCCTTGGCCTTTGCGGCGTTCATGAACAACCGGTAGCCCCAGCGAAGTTGTTTGTCGAAATAAGGTCTCTCGTAACTAACGGAGGCCTGCTGTGTATAGCCGGTAAACAACCAAACTCTGATACGATCGTTACGACCGGTTACGTTGTTGTATAATAATTTGGTTCCATAGTTGACCCTTTTTAAGCTGGCATTTTGATCGATCAACCACTGATTGAAATTGCGGTCGATGAGTTTAAAATACGGGAAGGGGAAAATATACCAACGCTCCACTACCTGCACCACCACCTCTACGCAATTACCATCGAACTGACCCGCCGAGACCTTTACGGAGTGAAACAAGGTCGTGTTCATCAATTGTTGCTGCGCGGTCTCGAATAGGTCGGCCAACTCTTGTAACCCATACGACTGCCCGGGACTAAACGGGACCTCGCGGGTGATAATGTTTGGTCGGGTCTTTTTATTACCGACCACCGTAATGGAGGCCACCAATAATTTGGCACCTGCCGGCACCATTACCATTTCTGCCCCTTGCAAGGTGCGAGGGTCTCGCTGCAATGTATCGCGCAGCATGGGCAACATTCCCTGTTCGACGGCTGGAACGTCCTGTTGCGCATGGCCACAGAGTACAAGGCCGCTCGAACAGGCCAATAAGAGCAAACGAAAGCAGGGGAATTTCACGATACGGACAAAGTTCAGCATTCCGGCGAAAGATCGGGCATTTGATTCGAAATGGACGATCAGATCTTTAAATAGTGCATCAGGTGGTCGTAATTGCTACGCAGCTGGTTGGCATACTGCTCTTCGCCGGCATAGAAGCATACCTTGTAATCGTAGCGCTGAAAGGTGGCGACGATGTCGGATATCTCGGGTTTATTGACCCGCAGGGTAATTTGTATGATCCCGGTTTGCGGATCGTTGTAGGTATTGAGTTGGGTTACCTGCGCATCGTTGGTCTCGACCAGTTTACTGATCTCGCTAAAAGAATAGTGATTCGATTCGCGTTCCAGCACCAGCAATGCGCCTCCCTCTTGTAAGCCCAGAAAACGAGCCAATTGTTGCAGCAGCGCAGGAAGGGTCAGCAGGGCTGCTATTTCTCTGTCTTCTCCAAGTACGGGCACCACCGTTAGTTGTTGCTCGGTCATTAGCGTAAGGGCCTGCAAAAAATGATGCTCTCCGCTAACGGAAGGCGACGAAAGCAGGGGGAGCAAGCTTTGCAAGGTCTCATCGGGTTGCGGATGCTCCAACAATTCTTCTTCGCTAAGCAGGCCCGCATACGCGCCCGACTCAACCACGGGCAGCTGCTCACAGTGATGATCTTGCATCAGCTGCAAAGCATCCGCAATGGTATCTCCTGCTTGCAGGCAAGGAAGTGAAGAAGATGGAATATCTCGTACCAGCATGTAGATCGTTATATCGATGAGGATTACCCGTTACAGGACAAGTGTACTGTAATAACCCTTTAACTCGTTTTTAGTTTTGTCAAAAACGCGTGCAAGATCTTGTTAAATTCCTCGGGCACTTCCATCATGGGGGCATGCCCGCATTTATCAATAAAATGAAGCTCGCTGTTCGGTATCAGTTTGTTGAACTCCTGTCCCACGAACGGCGGTGTGATGGTATCGTTATTGCCCCAGACCAGTAAGGTGGGTGCCTGTATCTTGTTGAGCTCTTCACCCAGATTATTGCGAATGGCACTCTTGGCCAGGGCGATGATCTTGATCACCTTCAATCGGTTGTTGGTGATGCTGTACACTTCGTCGACCAGTTCTTTGGTAGCCACGGCAGGATCGTAAAAGGTTAGAGCGGTCTTGTTCTTGATATACTCGTAATCACCCCTACGCGGATAGCTGTCGCCCATTCCATTTTCAAAGAGTCCTGAACTGCCGGTCAAAATAAGCGAACGAATTCGCTCGGGATGCTTGAGCGTATAGACCAGCGCCACATGTCCCCCCAAAGAATTGCCCAACAAATGCACCCCCTTTAGATCGAGAGACTCCAAGAACCGATGTACATACTTCGAAAGACCCCCTACCGACGTATGCAGGATATCCATATCGAGCAAGGGCAGTAGCGGAACTATTACACGGTTATGAAAACGAAAATATTCGATGAGACCCGAAAAATTACTGAGGGCCCCAAAGAGTCCATGCAATAAAACCAAGGGCTCTCCGGCACCTTCCTCTACATAGCGGAATTTATCTTTTTCTTTGATCTCATAATTCATAGGCGGCGTTGGAAGGCTGATTCCTTTGCTAAAATAGTCGATTTAACCCAATCGACAGCTGTTTGATACCGATATCACAATAAGGTAAAACAACGTAGGTCAGCCTTGGGGAAGCTGGGCACGCACATCGGCAAAGAATTGTTGTAATGCAGCGAACATATCTTTAAACAATGGAAACAAGAGAGCCATCTTCTCGATCGTCCACGGACCCAAGCGAAGTAACGCACCAGCGGTTATTGAATCTTGCAGTGTGTTCTCCTTTACTAAGCCCATCGAGGAAAGATAGAATAGCATCACGCTATAAGAGAGCAGGTAAAAGGCGGCATAGAGCAGTATGCCCCCCAGTTTATTGGCCCATCCCAGCGTAACCACCTTAACCGCTTCTTCGATGGCATTGGCCCCTAGCCGAATTAGCAAGACAACGGCTATAAATACAATCAGAAAAGAAAGCAGGGGAATCCATCCGCCGGCTATGGTCGTGTACTGGCGCATGTACTCAGCTGCTACGACCGATAATTTGACCGCGGCTGCCAGTCCGACCAGTACGGCCACAAATGAAAAAACGCCTACGATCAGGCCTCGTTTGTAGCCTTTGATCCCAGCCAGCAATAATAAACCAGCCGCAACAACATCGATCAGCATAGTATCCGAATAACGTTTTAAGAAGTGGCCAGCAACTCTTTGACAAGGGCCGCGATGGTTTTTCCGTCGGCCTTACCGGCTAATTCTTTATTGGCCGCCCCCATCACCTTTCCCATATCGGCAGCAGAGGAAGCCCCGACACGAGCCACAATAGCGGCCAACGCTGAACGCAAGGCTGCTTCGTCCATTTGTTTGGGCAAGAACTTTTCGATCACGGCGATCTCCTCTATCTCTTTTTGAGCCAGCTCGGGCCGGGATTGCTGTTGAAATATCTCTAACGAATCTTTTCGCTGTTTGACCATTTTTTGCAACAGTTTGATCTCGGCCTCTTCGCTCAGTTCGCCGGTCGCACCTTCGGCTGTTTTCGCCAGCAGAATAGCCGCCTTGATAGCGCGCAAACTGCGAAGCGCCGCTTCGTCTTTTGCCAACATGGCCGCCTTAAGATCGACCATGATCTTTTGTTCGAGTGATTGCATCTTTATTGCGCTTTATTTTCTTTCATTTGCTTTTC
>JBILFN010000011.1:0-25358 GCA_044351575.1 Chitinophagaceae bacterium | reverse complement strand
TTTTGAATGGTGGCAATGGACAGCAGCGAGTGCCAGATGCCAAAGTAATAGGTAAATCCGGCCAAAAAAGGAAGTATAAAGATCAGCAACTGAGGGATGCTTAAAATTAGTAGTGAGGCCAGTTGGCTTCTGTCGATATTTTTTTGCTGAAGCAGTAGCAAGGTGCTTGCTCCCATTAGCATAAAGTAAACGATCAGGTAGTTCTCTTTAAGCCATAAAAGGGCGCTGTATCGGGTAACCTGACTGTCTATATCGGGAATCAGTGCAATAAGTTCGGTGTAGTGAGCAAAAAGCAGGGCAATAAGAGTGGCAAGTCCATAGCAGAGAATCGAAACATGTTTGAGCCAGGGGTGAGGGCTAAACTCTTGCAGATCGGTCTCGCCAAAGTGATAGGCAGAGAGCAAAACAAAGATGCTCGCAGCGGCCAGTGGCCAAAACCACAGCAGAAGAAAAGCCAGCGATTGCGAGATATAAAAGAATAGAAAAGTACTAAGCCTGGCCTTGTTCTTTCCCTCTCCGGCAATAATAAAATCGAGCGCGCCGTGGGGTAATCCTACCGTTACAATGACCAATAAGAAAAACACCCATTGCCAAGAATGTGGTATTGGACTGATCCAGAAGATCAGCCCCATGACCAGCCCGGTTAGGGTCAACCAACTTTGCTGTTTTAGGATGGGTGTCATGAAAATAAAAAAGGGAGCTGCCTATAAATAAACAGCCCCCTTTAATAAGATAGAATCCTTAGTTAGAGGAGCGGCTGAGGTTATAAATAACCAGACCAAAACCGATCTTGTTTACGGCATCACCAATGTTGTAGATGATGTCCATGTCAAGACCCAGATTGGCGAAACCAGCATACCACTGACCGGCAGCGGTACCGGCAAGATATCCCACAGGATAAATAGCCCAACCTACCAGTACAAACCATCCCAGTAAAGAGTTGGCCTTAGCTACGGCAGGTCCTGCGCTGGCAGCCAACTTCTTTACATCACCCATCCATACCAGATAAACGATGTAGAAATAGGCGATAGCACTAACGGTACCCCAGAGGGTAGCGTTGCTGTTATCGGCACCCGCAGCTACCTCACCCCAATATCCGGTCACAAGCATCACGACAGATGCCAAGATCAGATTCCACAGCAAGCCAATTTTGGCTCCCGCTTTTTTGGTAATAAGGTAAAACTCTACGCACATCAGGGGCACTGTCAGCAACCAGTCCACATAACGGAAGAAAGTGGGAGACTGTCCGGTTGCAATGGTGTAGTCGCGCATGTAGTAATAATGCACGGCTGCAATGAAGGTGATGAGTCCGGAAACCAGCACAGAAGTTTTCCATGCTTTTTCGGTGTTACCGACCTCAAAGAAAAAGAATACAGAGGCAGCCATCATGGCCATACAGCCAATGAAGAACGTAAACGCTCTGTAATCACCCGGATTGATCGCGGTGATGTCCAAAAGAATGGTCATAGCTCGTTGATTTAAGTTAAAAAATGTTGTTAAACGGCAAGCGTTATAAAGCTAAACATAAAAATTTTTATAAAGTTCAATTTGCTTTATAAAACTGTTTAAAGTTTTTAACATTGAAAATCAGCTACAAACAAATGCTTAATTATATGAAAATCAAAATATTAATAATATGAGACGGGTAAAAGGGGGTAGAGTTATTCACAAATTGGCCCAAAAATCTCTTTTCTTTACGCCTTGACAGGCTGTGCTCAAGTTTGTGCTCTAGCTGGTAAACCAGTGCTGAAAATATATGCTATTTTGAACCCTGTGAGTTACACACAAGCTATAAGTGCCCACCGAATTTTTACGGGAGAGAGCTGGGTTGAGCGAGCTGCTCTATTGGTGCGCAATGGTCGCATTGAGGCGATCGAGCCTTTTGACGAGACCCCTCAACACGAGCTGCTGGTTCCTTCTTTTATCGATCTGCAGATCTATGGGGCCTACGGAAAGTTATTTTCCGTTTACCCCGAGCCAGCATCTCTGTCTTTATTGCATCAATATTGCACAAAGGGAGGGGCTTACTTCTTTTTGCCCACCATTGCTACAAATACGCGCGAAGTGTTCAGCGCCGCCATTCGAGCGGTTCGCTCATATTGGGAGCAAGGAGGTGAAGGTTGTTTGGGTCTTCATCTCGAAGGGCCCTGGCTAAACCCTGTTAAAAGAGGTGCTCATGTTGCGTCCTTATTGCACGCTCCCACAAAGGGCGAAGTTATTGACCTGTTGAAAGAAGGAGAGGGCGTAATCAAACTAATAACGCTAGCTCCCGAAGTCTGTGATCGGGAATTGGTCAAATTGATAAGTGATAGTGGCATCAAGGTGTCTGCCGGGCATAGCAATGCTACCTTTTTGGAGGCCACGGATGCTTTTAATAACGGAGTGTCGCTGGCTACACATCTTTACAATGCCATGTCTGCGTTACAGCACCGCGAACCCGGTATGGTAGGGGCGGTATTTTGTTCAGAGAATACCATGGCCAGCATTATACCCGATGGCCATCACGTAAATTGGGCAGCACTAAAAATTGCAAAAAGACAATTGGGCGATCGGCTCTTTGTTATTACCGATGCCGTTACGGAAACATCCCAAGGTCCCTACCCACATCAATTGGTACATGACCGCTACGAAACCGCCAGTACCTTGAGCGGTTCTTCGCTCACTATGCTAAAAGCCGTCAATAATCTTATAGAGCATGGAGCCATGGAGGTCGACGAGGCCTTGCGTATGTGCAGCCTTTATCCGGCCAGGGCATTGGGAATCGACGATCGGTTGGGTAAATTAGCGCCCGGCTATATGGCACACTGGACCTCCCTTCGTCTTCACGATCAACACTACACATTAACTGCTTTATAAGATGACCCCCGAGCGCACGCATAAATTGACCGAAGTTTTAAAGAAAAGGCAGATCGATATTACCCTTGTGCTGGAGAACGTATTTGATCCGCACAATATCTCGGCTGTGATGCGAACCTGCGATGCAGTGGGTATACAAGAGATCCATATCTTGAATACGAAAATTCCCCGCCACAAGAAATGGGGTGCCCGAAGTTCGTCGAGTGCGGCAAAGTGGCTTACCATCCACCAGTTCGAGGACACCGCTGCCTGTGTTGCCAAACTTCGTAACAGTTACAGCCGCATACTCACTACCCATCTATCATCCGATGCCGTTTCGTTGCATGCGCTCGATTTGACCGAGCCGGTTGCACTGGTATTTGGTAACGAGCATAGCGGTGTCAGTGAAGAGATAAGGGCGCTGGCCGATGGAAATTTCTTAATTCCCCAGGTTGGTATTATTCAATCGCTCAACATTAGTGTAGCCTGTGCGGTAACGGTATACGAGGCGTATCGACAAAAAGAAATTGCCGGGCATTATCGTAGGTCCGATCTGTCGCATCCGGTAAAGCAACAAGTGCAGCAAGACTGGGGACTATCGTTGTAGACAACCAAGGCGTAGGCCTGCAGGCAGGGGAGCTATCGGGGCTATTCGTCTAGGGCGATCGCTTCTTTTTCTTTCGCTTGTGAGTGCAGTGAATGGATACTTACATTAAGCTCAAAGCCTACCAATAAGATGAGCGAATTGATAAAGATCAGTATCATAATAATAAGCACGGTGCCGATAGAGCCGTAGAGTTGATTGTAATGCGCAAAACGCGATACCCACCACGACAGGGCCAGCGTCATAAGCAACATTAAAAAGGTGGCTAGTATGGATCCGGGGTTAATGAGTCTCCATTTTTTTTGTACCGAGGGTGCATGGCGGTAGATAAACGAAATGCAAAAAAAGAAAAGCAGCACGATCACGAACCAGCGAAGGTTCATGATAAGGGCGATCATTCGTTGATCTTCTATGCCCAACCATTGCAACACCACATCACGGGCGATCAACGTGGCCAGCGAAGCGAATACGATCAGGTACAGGATACCGGTAATCTTTAAGGCCACTACACGGCGATGCCATCCTTTGCGTTTGGTAAAGCCTACATAGTTCTTGTCGAACGAGCGCATGATGCCCATCATGGCATTAGAGGAAAAGTATAGTGATAACAAGAAACCTAACGACAGAAGCCCATTGCGGGGATTATTGATAAAGTCTTGCAAGAATCCGATAAGCACGGCGTTGTCTTTCTCTCCGGGAATTACGTCTCTGATCAACCCGTAGAGTTCTCCCTGAAAGGCCTGGGTAATGGGTAAATACGGGATCAGTGTAAACAAAAAGATGATAGCCGGTGGTATGGCCATCACGAAGTTAAAAGCAATGGAAGAGGCCCGCTCTGTCATGCCGATGGTCTGCACTTGTTTTATGAAAAAAAGCACCACGTCGTAAATGGCTACTCCGCCAAAACCGGGTAGGGAGGTGGTTTTGCTTTTGGCTAGCATCCAGGCCACCGGTCGCAGTTTCTCGATATGGTTCAAGAGCGTCTGTTTCATGGAGTGTAGCCGTTGATTCAGGGGGTCTTTAATCTTTTTAATTGCTCTTGATGAAAGAGTTTTACATAGCGCTGGTGTTCGGAGTAGTTGCTGCTAAAAAGCGTGGTGCCGTCGAATGCATAGCTGGCCACAAAGAATAGATAATCGGTTTGAGGGGCATCGAGCACGGCCTCAATGGCATTGATAGAGGGCGTGCAGATCGGTCCGGGCGGCAATCCTTTGTTTTGATACGTATTGTAGGGAGAGGTAAGCTCTAAATGCCCGTACATTATTCTATTTAAACTAAAGTTGCGTGTAACGTACTTGACCGTGGGGTCGGCTTGCAGTTTCATTCCAATGCGTAATCGGTTGAGGTAGGTGCTGGCGATCTTATAGCGATCGTCTTTACGATTGGTCTCTTCTTCTACAATAGAGGCTAACACAGATACCTGTAGTGGCGTGAGCCCTTTTTCGAATGCTTTTTTTGTTCGCGCGCTGTCCCAGAATTGCTGGTAGCGAGTATGCATGCGTTGCAGCATTTGTCCGGGTGTTTCGGCCCAGCCGATCGAGTAAGTAAAGGGCATCACGATCGATAGTACCGTATTGGTGTCCACTCCAAAGCGTCGTAGTGAATCTTGGTTCGTTAAAAATGCCAATAGCGTTGCGGAATCTAGTTGCGTATCGGTGCGAGTGCCGATCTTACCCGCCAGGCCTTGCAGCGTTCTCTCCTTAACTATGCTCAACTTAACATAAGACTGTTGCCCGTTGCGAAACATTCTGACCAGCTGAACAATGCTCATGCCGGGTTTAAGTTGATAACGTCCGGGCTTGATGTTTTCGAGCCGCAGCCTTGAACTGACCAGCAAGAACCAATAGTCAGAAGACAAGATAGTTTCTGTGGTTAGTTGCTCCGCTACTTGTTGGGTCGAGGAGGGCCGGTCAATGTAGAAATACCTTTTCTCGTACAGGTCTACAGCGGGCCCCCACAACCGGTAGAGTATCCAGCCCAGTACCAGTAAGACGAACATTGCCAACCACGCTATTAGTCGAGACCACCGCATAACAAGTTCAAGATAATAAAAAACCCCGCGGTTTTGCGGGGTTTGCTATAAAGGTTTTGGTGTGATATAGTTGCTATTACTTGCCGGGTTGAGCCGGTGCTACAGGAGCAGGAGCTGGTAGGGTAGTTGCCGGTGCTGCAGCAGGTGCCTGAACAGGAACGGGAGCGCTGGTCGCATCGAGGGAGCGATCAGGACCATTACTGGTAGCATTCTTGGGAATAAAAAGAATGGACAATAAACAAAGGATGGCAACCACGGCGCCGAAGATCCAAGTTCCCTTCTCTAATACGTCGGTGGTTTGTTTAACACCCATAAACTGGGTACTAAACCCGGCGATGTTGCCCGAGAGGCCACCGCCCTTGGGATTTTGTATCAACACAAAAAAGCCCAGCGCAATGGCAGCGACAACGATCAAGATAACGAACAAGATGGTCATATTCTTTACGATTTACTTAATTTAACCCTTCGATTTTCATTGCAAAATAAGCGCTTTTGGAGGGCTCTGACAAACTTAATTTCTGATAGACTTCCTTGGCCTTGGCCATATTGCCCTGCTTGATCCATACCTCGGCCATCGCTTCGGTAACCACTTCTTCGCTGGCCAGGGACTGCCCGGCGATCTGCTCTACCTTTCTTTCTTCTTTGGGATCTACCGATTTTCCGATCTCGGTGAGCGGAAGCCTTTTCATTACTTTTAGCCAGTCCGTAAAACTTTTTAGTTGCTGACCAAATTTGTCGGCAGGAGCCTCATCGGGTTTGTATTGAATGCCTTGCGAGGCAAAATAATCTACGGTGTAATAAGGCTCGAACAACAATTCTTTCTCTTCGGTCTTTTTCTCTTCTTGCGCGGGAGGTGTCAGCAAAAGCGAAGCCCACTCCGTATCGGCAAAATAGCAGGCCGATTGTTGCCACTCGGCCTTCCAAGAAAGATCTTTTTCTTCTTGCAGTTTTTTGATGACCAACAAGCGGGCCGCTGCCAGCCAAGGGTAATTCAAAACGATCTTCTTTAACTCGGGTAAACTCGCATCGGCTAAACGGGGCTTGCCCACCAAGGTTTGTGTTAACAGATTAATGCGATTGTTCATAGCGGGTATTACCAGTTCGAAAATAATTTATTGAAAATATCGTCTGTGAGCGTACGGGTCATTTCCTCGCCGAGGCTTGCCTCCGCGGCCTGAAACGACAGCGTGCCTTTAAATTCAAAGCTACGACTAACGTCAAAGCGCCGGGTCTCATCGGCCGTACGGTCGAAAAGTACAATTTGCACCCCTACGGTAAGCCGATTGTTAGAGGCCTGCTGCCCTGCAATGGCAGACGTGCTAAAATTGTATTGGGTGATGGTGGCGGTGATCTCCCAGTCGGCGTTATCTCGATTGGTTTGAGTTAGTCGGGTCTGGGCAATAATTTTTTGACGCAATTTGTCGGTAAGACGAGGACTTAGCTGTGGATTTATGTAGGCCGCTTTGTTCTCGATAAAATTTACTTTGATGGTCTTGATACTGTCTGGCACCGATGCATCGGTAAAGCGATAAACACCGCAACCGGTCAACGGCGATACAAGTAGTGCGCCCAGCACAAAAAGTAACAATGCTATTGAGAATTTTACTTTCATTCTTCGATATCGTATTCTTTTAGCTTGCGATAAAGAGTTCTTTCGGAGATGCCCAGATCGAGGGCGGCATCTTTTCGCTTGCTTTTATGTTTTTTAAGGGCTTTTACGATCAGTTCTTTTTCTTTATCGATAATATTGAGACTTTCTTCTACTTCTTCGTGTTCCTGTATGGTCGAACCGGTGCGGCCATATCCGGAATGAATAATAGGCACCGAAGAGACAGGGGTGGCAACCGACGAAGCCGTCGGTGCATTATTGGCAGGCAGTAATTCCGAAGAGGCCGGCCCTCTCCACTCTTGTAACTGGTGTACGAATTGCGGGTGTGTCGCAGCCAGCTCTGGGTTTTGCAACAGCTCTACGAACATGCGCTTTAGTTCCGTTACGTCTTTTTTCATGTCGAAAAAAAGTTTGTAAAGGATCTCACGCTCATTGGCGAATTCGGATCCTCCCGAGGTAGCGCCCGATTGCAAGACCGGTAACCGGTTTTTGGAGTAGGGTTGCAAGAACTTTTCCAGCGCATCGGCGTCGATTACTTTTTCGCTCGAAAGCACCGAGATCTGCTCGGCAATGTTTTTTAATTCTCGCACATTGCCCGGCCAGGGATAGCTGACCAACAGCTGAATGGCTTCGTCGTTAAGCTGTACCGAGGCGGCTTTGTATTTGTTGGCAAAATCGGCTGCAAACTTTCTGAACAGTAAGTGAATATCCTCGGGTCGGTCGTGCAATGAAGGCACTCGAATCGGTACCGTGCTTAAGCGGTAATAAAGGTCTTCGCGAAACTTTCCGTTCTGTACTTGTTGCAGCAGATCGCGGTTGGTGGCCGCTATGACCCGAACATCGGTCTTCTGTACTTTAGACGATCCTACGCGTATGTATTCGCCCGTTTCGAGTACTCGCAGCAATCGAGCCTGTGTACCCAGCGGAAGTTCACCGATCTCATCCAAAAAAATGGTTCCGCCATTCACGGTCTCAAAATATCCTTTGCGAGCCTCTACGGCTCCGGTAAAGGAACCTTTTTCGTGGCCGAACAATTCAGAGTCGATGGTGCCTTCGGGTATAGCCCCGCAGTTTACGGCAATAAACGGGTTGTGCTTGCGAGCAGAGAGGGTGTGAATGATCTGCGAGAATACCTCTTTTCCTACGCCGCTCTCACCATTGATGAGTACGGTAAGATCGGTGGCGGCTACCTGTGCGGCTACCTGCAAGGCATAGTTAAGAGCAGGCGAGTTGCCGATAATGTTGAAGCGATTCTTGATGTTTTGAATTTCCATGGTATAGCTTATATGACCAGTTCTCCGCGCAAGGTGGCTTGGTTGCACTCGGTAACCTTTACCTGCACATAAGTGCCCTTGCCCAGCGTGGTGTCGGCCGATTTTGGAAATACGATCACTTTGTTTTGACTGTTTCTTCCTTTCCACTCCCGGTCGGTCTTTTTACTGTGTCCTTCGATCAGTACGGTAAAGACCTTTCCTACGTCTCTCAAGTTGCTTTGCAGCGAAAGTTGATTTTGTTTTTCAACGATCTCTTGCAATCTTCTTTTTTTGGTATCGTCGGGCACGTCGTCTTGATAACGGCGAGCGGCCAGCGTACCGGGTCTCTCGCTATAGAAGAACATATAGCTGTAGTCGAATTGGCTGTACTCCATTACCTGCAGCGTGTCGAGATGATCTTCTTCTTGCTCGCTGCAAAATCCGGCGATTATGTCGGCACTAATGCCACAATCGGGCAGAATGGTTTTTATTCGATCGACCTTGGCTTTATACCATTCTTTGGTATAGGTGCGATTCATTAGTTGCAGTATGCGGGTAGATCCGCTTTGCAAGGGCAAATGAATGTACTTGCAGATATTGTCGTAGCGCTGCATGGTATACAGCACCTCATCGGTGATGTCTTTTGGATGAGAGGTCGAAAAGCGTACGCGTAACAGAGGAGAGAGTAGGGCTACTTTCTCGAGTAGCAGGGCAAAGGTCACCGGTGCTGTTGTAGCAGTTGCATCTGGCGCTACGTAGTAATAGGAATCTACGTTTTGCCCCAGCAGGGTGACTTCTCGGTAGCCCTGTTCGAACAATTCTCGACATTCATTCAAGATGCTTTGATCATCGCGGCTGCGTTCTCTGCCCCGGGTAAAAGGCACTACGCAAAAAGAGCACATGTTATTACACCCCCGCATGATACTCACATAGGCGCTCACCCCGTTTCCATCGAGGCGAACCGGGGCAATATCGGCATAGGTCTCTTCTCGGCTCAATAGAACATTGACGGCCTTTTGTCCACCGGCGGCCTCATTGATCAACAGCGGAAGTGAACGGTAGGCGTCGGGGCCCACCACCATGTCGACCAGCTTCTCTTCTTCTAAAAACTTTGACTTGAGACGTTCGGCCATACAACCTAAGACCCCGATCAGCAATTCCTTTTTATTTTTCTTGAGTCGTTTAAATTCTGTGAGTCTCTTGCGAACGGTCAGCTCTGCTTTTTCTCTGATCGAGCATGTGTTTACAAAGATCAGGTCGGCCTCTTCGAGATTACGGGTGGCGCCAAAGCCCTCCTGGTTTAAGATGGATGCCACTACTTCGCTATCGGCAAAATTCATCTGACACCCGTAGCTCTCTATATAAAAACGTTTGGAGTAGCGCAAGGTGTCTGCGACAGCCGGGGCAAGGGCCTCTCCTTGTCGGGTTTCATCGTGGGTTTTATCAATTAGCAACGTCTCCATGTGCCCGTACGAATTTGGGACGGCAAATATACCACTATCCCTTTGATTCTGACAGGATGTCACACTGCTTTAACAGTAAGGTTGCGGCAAAACGTATATTTGATATAAATTAGCTGAATTGCGAGGCGCCTCTCTATATTTTTTCTTACTTTTTGTATTGTCTTTCAATACAATAGCTCAATCGCAGCAATCACTTGGAATGCTTTCGGGGCAGATATTATCCGAGCAGGGTAAGCCGGTAGAGGCCGCCTCGGTCCGTCTTTTTTTAGTGGCCGACAGCGCGTCCTCATTTGCCACGCTTACCGACCGGCAGGGCGAGTTTCAAATTAGTTCAATTCCCCTGGGGTATTACCGACTTTGTGTTAGTTATGTGGGTTTGGGCCGGTATTGTTTGGACAGCCTATGGTTTAGAGTTGAGAAATTAGATTTCAATATCGACAGTATTATATTGAGGCCCAGCGATTCAGGTCAATTAAAAGAGGTTGTCGTATACGCCGAAAAGCCGCTGTTCGAGTCGAAGGATGGGGGTATTACCTATAACGTTTCTGAGTCTGCCGCCGCTGCGGGATCGTCGGCAGCCGAATTATTGACACAAGTGCCACTCGTTTCGCGCGATCCGGACGGAAAGGTCACACTTCGCGGAAAGGAGCCCCGCATTTTGATCGATGACAAGCCCGTGGAGCTGAATTTGCAGCAACTGCAAGATCTGCTCGAATCGATGCCGGGTAGTTCAATAGAGAAGATCGAGGTGATGACGCAACCTCCTCCCCAATACGCTAACGAACAAGGTGGAGTCATCAATATTGTTACCAAAAAGGGCAGGGTCGGAAAAAGCGGACGCCTTTCATGGGCAGCGGGCACGCGCGGAGAAACAAATCTTAATACTCATTTCACATACCGAAAAAACGGACTTGCACTTACGCTTACCGCGGGTTACTCGGACAATCAGTTTACCGGCGAAGGTTCGTCGCTGCGACAAAATAATTATACCGACAGCAGCAATTATCTCTCTATAAACAACCAAAATCAAAACCGGTCTCGCCGGCCCACGGCACGCTTGTCTATGGATTATGAGCCCAACAAGCGGTCGATCTTTTCATTTTCGATTCAGCATAATGCTCAGGAGGCTCGCAATAGCTCAGATACTCGTTTTACGAATCTTAATCGGTTCAGTCTCGTTAGCCGTGCCAGCGACCGAACGGTGTCAGGCTCCACCAATTCGGTAAACCCTGCTCTATCGTTAAGCTATCAATACAAACCCAAGGCGGGCGAAACCCTTAAAGTGGTAGCTAATTTTAATTATTCGTTCACCAACAACGATCGTGAATTTTACCAGCGGTACTATTACGCCAATTTGCAATTTACCGGTGTCGACTCGCTGCAACGACAGCAGATCGACCAGGCGGTCAGCAATTATTCCGTGCGAATTTTTTACGACAAGATGCTGGCCAACAAAAAGACCTTCTTGTCGGCGGGTAGCTATTATCAGCACGGGGCGCATCATGTAATAAACGAGGCCAGTTATAAGAAACGACCTGAGCAAGTCATGCTTCCGTTGCCCGGTCTCAGCAACGATCTATGGTTTTACCAACGCGTGGGCAACTGGAGGATGTCGGTGCGTCAATTGCTCGGAAAAGATTTTAGTATTACCACCGGAGCGGCCCTTGAGCGAACGGCTATCTTTTTCGATCTGCTTACCGAGAACAGAAAGGTCAGTAATGGATACACTTCTTGGCTTCCGTTCGCCAATGTAAACAAGAGTTGGAAAGAGAAGTTATCGTTAACGATGTCGTATCGCCGCACGATCAACCGACCGGGGCTGGGTCAACTGAATCCTACGATCGATTTTTCGGACCCCTATAATGTGCGTTTCGGCAATCCTTTTTTAGAGGCATCAGGGGCGCATAACTTTGATGTCATCGTTAGTCGTACCCGCCGGAGTCATTTCATGAACTTTGGTATCGGCTATAATCTTATATCGGACATATTCAGTCCGGTTCGCACCTTGCTGGAAGGTGGTAAGACGCAAGTGACCTGGGAGAACATTAGCGGGCGAAAAGAAGTGGAGTTTAGCAGTTGGAATGGCATCAATCTAACGACGCGCTTTAAATTGAATGTCAACGCCAGTGTTACCCTGCAACAATATAGTGCGTACGATATTGCCGTTCGAAAGTTTCGAAATGGCACTTCTTTCTCTTCTTCGGTAGGGTATGCCTGGGTGGCCAGCGATGTTTGGAATTCTAACGGAACCGTAAATATCAATCGCTTTGCCAATCCACAGGGATTTGCCAACTGGACTGCGGCCATACAGTTGGCCGTGCAACGAAAGTTGCTTAAAAAGAAGTTGCTGATCACGGCTACAATGGTAGACCCCCTAATTAACCAGCAGCGGAAGAATTTTACCTATGGCCCTAATTTCTCTCTCGAAGGATTTACGCTTACGCGTACTCAAAATTACCGATTGACCTTGGCGTATTTGCTGAGTGCCCGAAAGGCTTCATTACGGCGTTAATTTTTTTGCCAGCCAGCTTTTCGATACAGGTACGATCCAGTTTGTCTCAAGGTCGGCCTTGGTGGTAATGGTGTTATTGAAATATAGGGTATCGCCGTTGATGAAGCCTTTTTGCAGGGCATAATCGATCTGTGCCAGTGGCAGTCGCTCTATTTTGTCGTTGACCACAAAGGCCAGCTGTGTTCTGTCGAGCAGCGGGGTAGCGAACTCTTGCTCCAATTTTTTGATCAGTGCTACCGAACTGTCGGTGCTGCATCCGCTGACCATGGTTTTCGACTCATCGGCCAGTAGTACAATGAACTGACCGAAAAATAAAAATCCTTTTCCTTTTACGGGTTGCCCATGCGATTGCCATTGCGACGTAAAGTTCTCGATTCGATCTTCGATGGCAAAAGCCTCCGAAAGAGAGAATAACCTTGTGGCCTGGTAGATCCAAACGCGTGCATTGGCTGCAAAGTCTGGCGGCAGTAAATGCGCATACGTTAAGTTCATATTCTCGAAATTTTTATGTGCTCTTCGAGCTTACTTGCCTAATTGTTCGGCAATAAGTTCGGCCACATCGAGTACGCGTACCTGGTCTTCTTTTTCGGCTAGTTTAACACCATCGCTCAGCATGGTGTTGCAAAAGGGGCAAGCGGCTGCAATAATGCCGGCCCCGGTGGCAAGGGCTTCTTGACTTCTTTCGGTATTGATGCGTGTATCTCCTTTTTCTTCTTCTTTGAACATCTGGGCCCCGCCCGCTCCGCAACAAAGTCCCTTACTGCGGCATCGTTTCATCTCTACCAGGTCTGCATCGAGCCACTCCAAAATCTCGCGAGGCGCCTCGTATATGCCATTGGCCCTTCCGAGATAGCAACTATCGTGATAGACAATTTTTTTTCCGGTAAAAGAACCACCCCCTTGCAATTTGATGCGACCTTCATTGATCAGTTGCTGCAGCAGAGTAGTGTGGTGAATGACCTCGTAATCGCCACCCAGCTCGGGATATTCGTTCTTGAGCGTATTGAAGCAATGCGGGCAGGTGGTAACGATCTTTTTGATGCCGTATCCGTTCAGCACCTGAATATTCTGATAGGCCATCATCTGAAATAAGAACTCGTTGCCCGCTCTGCGGGCCGGATCGCCGGTGCAGCATTCCTCTTTGCCCAAGATAGCATAGTTGATCTGCACCTGATCTAAGATCTGTGCGAATGCTTTGGTAACGCGCTGGGCCCGTTGATCGAAACTGCCGGCACAACCAACCCAAAACAAGATCTCTGGCGATTTTCCCTGGGCTGCCAGCTCGGCTACGGTAGGTACATGCATGAACCTTTATTTTAGACGATAAAATTACAGCTTTCGGGGCCATCTCTCAAATTGAGCATGGTTATTTGCGCTTACTTTTGCTGCTGCCTGTATGAGAAGACTGATCCGCTTATTGACCAACTGGGAGCAATGGAATTTCTTTGTGCTCTACCTTCCGCTTTTGCCGGTCTGGTGCTGGTATTGTATCAAAAGCCGGTCGCTGTGGTTCTTTACGGCCTCTAATCCAACCATCACATTCGGAGGGCTCGAGGGAGAGGGTAAAAAAGAAATGTACGATCAGTTGCCCGAAGGATGGTTTCCAAAAACGCAGTATATCGATGCGGGTACCGATCCTGCAGCGGCTCTGCAAGCCATTCGGGCGGCCGGCTTCGAGCCACCCTTTGTGGTAAAGCCCGATGTGGGGATGAAAGGGATCTTGTTTCGCAAGATTGACGAATGGCCCCAATGGGAGCACTATCATGCTCAATTGCCGGTTACCTACCTGGTGCAGGAGCTCATCGATTACCCACTGGAGCTTAGCCTATTTTATTACCGGCATCCTGGCGCCGAAAAGGGAACTATCTCGGGGTGTATACAAAAGGAGCTCTTGCAAGTGGTGGGTAACGGCAGCACCACGCTTCAAGGGTTGATCGAGCAACATCCCCGAGCCTCTCTTCGTTTTCAAGAGATGAAGCATCGACACGGAGATCGCTTTGAATGGGTCGTTCCCATGGGGCATTCTTATTTTCTATCGTATGCGGGTAATCATAATCGCGGGGCTCGTTTTATAGATCTAATGCACGAAGTGGACGAAACATTGCTCTCTTTTTTCGATAAACTAAGCCATCGAACCTCTTTTTACTATGGTCGCTACGATATTAAATGTACGTCGCTGCAAGCATTGAAAGAGGGGCATTCATTCTCCATTTTGGAATTCAATGGATGTGGCGCTGAGCCCAATCATATTTACGATGCAGGTCTGTCGGTGTGGCAGGCGTATCGCATTTTGCTGCAGCACTGGAAGGCCCTTTATCTCATTAGTGCGCGAAATCATCAACAAGGGCATCGCTATTGGTCATTTTACAGTGGATGGCGTTTTCTGCGGCAGGCGCGTCGTCATTTTGCCTTGCTAGAGACCATCGACTGATTGCCTGGCTTATATTTACAACATGAACGTTGCACGGGTATTCTTTGTGGGCTTGCTGGTAAGTTTTTTGGGGTCGCTTCCGCTGGGCACCTTGAACATTGCTGCCATGCAGATCGCCATAGGACAGGGTGTACGTGCGGCCATGTTGTTCTCACTGGGTTCGCTGCTGGCAGAGATGATCTACGTTCGCCTCTCGCTGGTGGCCATGGACTGGGTTCGAAAGCAAAAATTATTACTGCGCATTTTGGACTGGTTAACGGTGCTTATTGTAACTGCGCTTGCGCTCTCTAGTTTTTATACCGCGTCTCAAACCGATCCCGCACCCAATCCGGTGTTGGGCGTATCGCTGCCGAAAGTAATGTTGGGTTTTATGATGAGTGCGCTCAATCCGGTACAGATCCCGTTCTGGTTTGGCTGGAGCGCGGTATTGTTCTCGCGAAAGGTACTCGTGCCCGACCGCACGCAGTATTATTTTTACATACTGGGCATTGGCTGCGGTACTTTCTTGGGCAATTGCATTTTTATTTTTGGCGGGCAATACGTGGCCTATCGAATAGAGGATAATCAACAGACCTTAAATTGGATCATCGGCGGCGTATTTTCCATTACGGCCTTATTGCAACTCTACAAGATCTTGCGTAAAAAGGACACACTGCAGCAGATACAAGAGAAAACAAGTAATTCTTAGGTCGGGTACTCAAACCGTGCGGGTCCAGTTATCGCGGTCGTCGGGGCTAAATTTCCAGGGCGCAAAATTGTTCTCTACATTGCTGAAAAGAGCGGCCCATTCGGCGGGTGTTCGGCTTTCTTCCATCACCAGATTGCGACGCAGCTGTAAAATAATGTCCAGCGGATTAATGCTGACCGGGCAAGCCTCTACACAAGCATTACAGGTGGTGCAGGCCATCAGCTCTTCGGTGCTTATGTAACTATGCAGTAGTGATTTTTGATCTTCTTGAATGGAGCCCTTCTGGTCGAGCTGGCGACCGACCTCTTCGAGCCGATCACGGGTATCCATCATGATCTTTCGTGGAGAGAGCAGCTTTCCTGTTTGTTGCGCCGGGCAGGCCGCCGAGCATCGCCCACACTCCGTGCAGCTGTACGCGTCCATTAGATTCTTCCAGCTAAGGTCCATTACATCGCGGGCGCCGAATCGTTGAGGCGGCGCGGCCGCATCGGTTGGGGCCAATTCGGGTTGCATGGCATAGAGTACCTCTTGTTGTATAGAGGGCATATTTTCCATTTTGCCCGAAGGTTGCAAGCGCGCAAAGTACGAGTTAGGAAAAGCCAGCACAATATGCAGATGCTTGGAGTAGGGCAGGTAATTTAAAAAAGCAAAGATCCCTACAATATGCAGCCACCAGCTGACTCGCTCTATTACGATAAGGGTTTGATCGGAGAGAGAGCCCAAACTGTCGTGCAGTAGCGAAGAGATCATAAAATTACCGGTCAACCGGTCGGCATAGTGACCAACGGCCCGTTGCTGCAGTAAGGTATCGCTGGCATTCATCAGCAGAAAAAGACTCATTAGTACGATCTCTGTAATCAAGATCAGGTTGGCATCCGTTCGAGGCCATCCCCTAAGGTCGCCACTCATAAATCGTTTGATGGAGAGTGCGTTTCTTCTTACAAAAAAAATAATACAGGCTACTACCACCAATAGTGCCAGTATTTCAAAACTGTTTATCAAGTACGGGTACAGAGTGGGGATCAGCGGAAACAAAATACGGTGCGAGCCGGTCAGACCATCGATGATGATCTCGATGATTTCTATGTTGATGATCACAAATCCCGCATAGACCCACAGGTGCAAGATGGCCACCAGTGGATTATGGAACATCTTTTGTTGGCCAAGTGCCAATAACAGCATGTTCTTGAAACGGCGGGCAGGTTGGTCGTTGATCGTTTCTTTTCGACCTAGTAAGATGTTACGACGAATGGCTGCGGCCTTTTTACTAAAGAGTCCAACTGCAACGGCTGTAATAGCAGTAAAGGCAAGGGGTTCGATAAACGACATCACACTACGATTAGAATGCTAAATTAGTACAAATACCATCAGAAATAGAAGGGTAGTACTCTCCATTTTCCGTTAGCGTACGAGAGGGCCGGTGCGGGAAATTTAAATGCGTTCAAGAACGTAAAGAGAACCCGTACGGCTTTTTTATTGGTTTTGATCTGGCTCCAATCTATATCGGGAGAAAGATACCACTGTCGCACCCTGGCAATATCTCTACGATCGAACGTTACAACACCGGCTGCATTGGTCGCTATATTTTCTTGGCCTCCGAAAAGCCCCTCGGACCCATGTCCCACCGCAACCGACAGCCAGGGAGGAAGCCGGGTGCCTTTAAAAAAAGGCGCTAATCGAACGCTGGCCCAATAGGTCTGCCCGTTGTAATCTTTTAGCATTCGCTCACTCCATCCGGTACCAAATAATTGGTCGCTGCGGCTATTGAGCAGCCCATCGTCATATACTTTACGGTGAAAAGAGAATTTAAGTCTTATGCGTTGCTCATCCCAGGCCAGGGCCTGTGCAATATAAGTTCCGCTGCCCAGCAAGTTAGTTCCAAAATCGCCCCAGCTCCATCCCCAGTCGGCACTGTATCCATCTAAAATTTCAATGGCGGTCTGGTAAACGGCGCCGCTGAGTCCGCCGATCCAGATGCGAGACTTTTTGTCTAGACCGGCCCATTTCCAAAGGTCCGTGCTGGCGCTGCTTTGTATGTAAGCGCTGTATAGATGTCCGAACTTGTCCATTTGTTTCCACTCGTGGATATCGTTGAACGTATGAAAGGCCGATCGGGGGTAATTCAGATACCACGAGCGATAGAGGGCGATCATCGTACCCCCGTACCCGCCAATGTTGGCTGCCGCTACCCATGTTTTTCGTAGTTGGTAGGTTCGTTGCAGCCGAACACTGTCTTGCGCCTTAAGCGGGATCTTGGCAAACAGCAGTAAAAATAGAGAGAGCAATAGTCGGTACATGTAGTACAAAGCTACAGGTAAGCCTTTAACCAAAGAGCGCATAAAATTGGTAACTTTCCGGCCTTAAAAATCGTATTCTGATGAACGACGCCATTGCAAAAAGGGTCAATACCTGGTTACAAGGGTCTTTCGATCTCGCCTCTAAGGACGAGATCAAGCGATTGCAGCAACAAGACCCGCAAGCACTTGCCGATGCATTTTACCGCGATCTGGAGTTTGGTACGGGGGGGCTGCGAGGGTTGATGGGAGTCGGTACGAACCGAATGAATAAGTATACGGTGGGGATGGCCACGCAAGGTTTCTCGAATTATCTCAATGCCTGTTTTCCGGAGGGCGTATCGGTAGCCATTGCGCATGATAGTCGCAACAACAGTCGTTTTTTTGCCGAGACTACGGCCCATGTATTTGCTGCCAATGGTATTCGGGTTTATTTATTCGAAGACCTTCGTCCTACGCCGGAGCTCTCGTATGCGATCCGTGCACTGAAATGCCAGGGAGGAGTGGTCTGCACGGCTTCTCATAATCCTAAAGAGTATAACGGATACAAGGCCTACTGGAACGATGGATCGCAGTTGGTCGCTCCCCACGATAAAAATGTAATTGCAGAAGTAGAGAAGATACAGTCGGTAGATGAGGTGCGCTGGTCCGGTGGCGAACATCTTATAACATCTCTGGGTAAAGAAATGGACGCCCGCTACATAGAGATGGTAGCGAAGTTGAGCATCTATCCGGAAGTGATCAGCGCTCACAAAGACATGACCATAGTCTACACGCCCATTCATGGCACGGGCATTACATTGGTGCCCGATGTGCTAAGACGCTTTGGGTTCGAAAATATACACGTGGTCGAAGAGCAAGCCAAGCCCGACGGAAATTTTCCGACCGTTTTGTATCCTAATCCCGAAGAGAGCGAGGCCATGCACGTCGGACTTCGGTTAGCCGAAAAACTAGATGCCGATATCTTGTGTGGTACCGACCCCGATGCTGACCGGCTGGCCATTGGTGTAAAGAACGATCAGGGCCGCTGGGTGCTGATGAACGGAAACCAGACGGCCGTGCTCGCTTTTAACTACATGCTCGAGGCTCGACAGGCGAAAGGGATCGCTGCTTCGAATGATATGGTCGTTACCACCATCGTAACCACTCCCATGATCGATGCCATTGCCGCGCAGTATGGCGTTAACTGTTATCGCGTTCTAACCGGTTTTAAATGGATCGCCGATCTGATCCGTCAAAAAGAGGCTACAGAAAATTATATTGTTGGCGGCGAGGAGAGTTTTGGCCTTATGATCGGCGATCAGGTGCGCGATAAAGATGGAGTGAGTGCCGTGGCGCTACTGTGCGAAATGGCGGCCTACGAAAAACAAAAGGGTCGCACGCTCTATCAAAAGATGATCGATCTGTATGTTCAATTTGGGTGCTACCAAGAGCACCTGTTATCCATTACCAAAAAAGGAATGGACGGCCAGCAACAGATCGCCGCCATAATGGATCGCTTTAGAAAACAACCGCCACTCTCTATCAATGGTTCGCCGGTGGTTTCGATACTCGACTTTGAGGCGAGGGTTCAAAAAGATCTTAACACAGGTGCCGAAACGGCAATCGAGCTGCCTCGCTCCAACGTACTGCAGTTCGTACTAGAGGACGGAAGCCTTATCTCGGCGCGCCCCAGTGGAACCGAGCCTAAGATCAAGTTTTATTTTAGTGTAAAGGCCCCTTTGCGCACAGCCGATGAATACGAAGAGGTGTCTGCCCGGCTTAACGACCGAATAAACGGCATAGTTACCGACCTTAAATTATGAGGCCTACTTCCGATACCTACCGTCACCAGGGTCTTCGAAAAAAACTGGTCGATACGCTACGCACTAAAGGCATCTCCAATGAGTTGGTGTTGCAAGCCATTGCCGAAGTGCCCCGTCATTTTTTTTTAGATTCGGCCTTCGACGAGATCGCCTACGAAGACAGGGCTTTTCCTATTGGTCAGGGACAGACCATCTCTCATCCTTATACGGTGGCTTACCAGTCCCAGCTGCTGGACGTTTGTCGCTTCGAAAAAGTACTCGAAGTAGGCACTGGCAGTGCCTACCAAGCTATGGTGCTGGCAAAGATGGGTGCCATGGTGTATACCATCGAGAGACAAAAGGCACTCTTCGACAGCAATCGTGGTTTTGTATGGTTACAAGAACAGCCTGGCATAAAATATTTTTATGGGGATGGATTTGCCGGCTTGCCAACCTATGCTCCCTTCGATAAGATCCTTATTACCGCGGCCGCTCCCTCCGTGCCCGACCGGTTGCTCGATCAGTTGCGTCCGGGTGGCTGGATGGTCGTGCCGGTAGGGGAGGGAGAGGTTCAGCAAATGAAAAAAGTAACCCGGCTCGCACAGGGTGGTTTCTCCGAAGAGGTCTTCGATAGTTTTTCTTTTGTGCCTATGCTGAGTGGCAAGAAAGCCGATTGATTATCATTCCTATCTTTGAGATACAAATCTCTGCCATGCGTCTTGCACCTTTTCTTGTTAGTGCTATCGTTACCGTTGGGTTGGTGGTCGCACTCGATAAGCCGTTGGGAAAAGCTCCCGCTCTCGGAAAATTCTTTAGTCCTCAAACCGGATTTTGGCAAAATGCCGAGCCCTACGATGCCATCCCTGGCGAAGAGCTATCCTATGCTTCGTTAAAGGGCAATGCCGAAGTTTTTTTCGACGAGCGACTGGTTCCCCACGTATTTGCCGACAACGAAGAAGATCTCTACTTTGTGCAGGGGTATCTGCATGCACGCTATCGTCTTTTTCAGATAGACCTGCAAACGCGGGCGGCTGCCGGTAGAGCCAGCGAACTGGCCGGACCCAAGGCTATCAATTTCGATAAGGAGCAGCGTCGGCTTGGTATGGTCTTTGCTGCCGAGAATGCGCTACGCGAGATCGAAAAGGATCCTTTGTCTCGCTCTGTCTTCGACGCATACACCGCCGGCATTAATGCATACATCGATCAGCTTACCGATGCGCAACTTCCTATCGAGTACAAGTTGATGAATGCCACCCCTGAGCGCTGGACCAATTTGCGCTCGGCCCTTTTGTTAAAGATGATGGCCAAAATGCTTTCTTCCGGTACGGAGAACGATCTGTCCAATACCAATGCCAAGTCGATCTTTTTGCCCGATCAGTTAAAAAGACTTTATCCGCAGGTGCCCGATTCTTTACTGCCGATTGTGCCGAGCGGCACCGCATTCGCGAAGCCTGCTATAGTCCCAGTGGCACCCGCCACGGCCGACTCCCTTTATTTTAGCCATCGCGATACGGTCGAGGCACACTCGCACTATCAGCCCGATCCCGATAACGGCAGTAACAACTGGGTGGTGGCTGGCAGCAAGACCAAGAGTGGGGCTCCGATCTTGGCCAACGATCCTCACTTAGAACTTTCCCTTCCTTCTATTTGGTACGAGATGCAGCTGACAACGCCCACCAGCAATGTATATGGAGTCTCGTTACCCGGTTCTCCAATGGTCATCATAGGGTTCAATGATAGCATTGCCTGGGGGGTAACCAATTCGCAGCGTGATGTAAAGGATTACTACGAGATACAATTTAAGGACGACACGAGAAGGGAGTATTGGTACAACGGCAAATGGGAGCCTACGCGTTTGCGGGTCGAGGAGATTAGGGTAAAGGATAGCGTTACGGTATACGATACGGTCGCTTACACCATTTTTGGCCCTGTAATGTTCGATGCGCGTTTTTCGAATGGGTTCTCTAAAAAGATGAATCTGGCCGTTCGCTGGACGGCACATGACCCCAGTAACGAAGGAATGACCTTTTATAAATTGAACCGGGCCCGTAACTATGCCGACTACGAAGAGGCGATCAGAACGTTTCAGAGTCCCGGACAAAATTTTGTATTCGCCTCTAAGTCGGGCGATATTGCCATTTGGCAACAAGGTCGTTTTCCGGCCCGCTGGCCAGGTCAGGGCTTGTATGTAATGCCGGGTTGGGATAGCAGTTATGCGTGGCAAGGATATATTCCGCAATCCGAGAATCCGCATAGCATAAATCCGGAGAGAGGATTTTTGCAAAGTGCCAACCAGCGTGCAGCGGACAGTACCTACCCTTATTTTATTCCCGGGGCTTACATTACGGCCCGTGGCATTCGCATCGATAAGCAACTCGCTGCCTTAAGCCAGATAACGCCAGAAGATATGATGGCGTTACACCAAGATTACTTTAATACTTCTGCCGAGGATCTTAGACCCGTTCTAATTAAGAACCTGCGAATAGACGCGCTTACTGCTGCCGAAAAGGGCTATGTAGAACAGTTCGAACAGTGGAATCTGCTGGCCTCTCCCAATAGTATCGGGCAAACTGTCTTTCAGTGTTTTTGGGATTCATTGCAATCGGCCCTATACAAAGATGAGCTTACCAAAACCGATCCCTTAGCTACTTGGCCCACCGAGCAAACATCGTTGGAGCTTTTGCTCAAAGATTCGGCCTTGGTATTCGCAGATGATGTGCGCACTTCGGCTATCGAAACCCTGCCCGATATCGTAACACTGGCCTTTAAACGAGCTTGTGCAGTGCTCGATAAAAAAGCGGCCGAGCAAAAACTGGAATGGTCAAAGTACATGAGCCCTTCGGTCTATCATTTACTAAAGGATGCATTGCCCGCTTTTGCCCGTAAGGGGTTGAACGTTGGCGGATACGGTAACATTGTCAACGCCATTAAGCACAGCCATGGACCCAGCTGGCGAATGATCGTGCACCTCACGGACCGCACAGAGGCCTGGGGTGTTTATCCGGGCGGGCAAAGTGGTAATCCTGGTAGTCGCTTTTACGACGATTACGTCTCTGTTTGGGAGAAAGGGTCCTATCATCCACTTTGGTTAATGCGAAGCGACGAAAAAAATGACGCTCGCATTAAAGGGGTCATTCAATTTAAAAAATCATAAATTATTTCTGATATGAAATTCAGTATTGCCCTGCTGCTTACCTTTCTTACCGGTTTGGGACTTGGGACCACAGGATTACTGCCCTGGTGGGGTTTTGTGATAGCAGCGGCTCTGGTGGGAGCCACGGTAAGGCAGACGGCCACCAAGACATTCGCAGCATCTTTCTTAGGTATGTTTATCGCCTGGGGCGGGCTCGCTTGGTGGATCGATTGGCAAAATCAAAGTTTGCTCTCGCAAAAGATCGCAATGGTATTTCCATTGGGCGGCTCGGCCGCGGCCTTGCTTTTTATAACCGGTCTGATGGGTGGATTGCTCTCGGGTATTGCCGCACTCTGCGGACACTATGCCAGGGCCGGTACTCAAAAATAGTTGTGTAGTTGTCTGGATAGATAGTATGATGAGAAATTTGTTTTTGGTGCTGTTTTTTTTGGTCTCTCCATTGGTAAAAGCCACGGTTGTAAAGGGATCGGTGTTCGACGCAGAGGGTAAGCCCTTGCCCTTTGCCTCTGTGTCGGTCGCAGGCACCTTCAAAGGGGCGATCGCCAATAGCCAGGGTATTTACGAACTCAATTTGCCTCCCGGAAAATATACGCTGATCTGTCAGTATGTGGGTTATGCGCAACAAAAGATTTCGGTTACGGTAGCGGAACAAGATGTTACGCTCAACTTTATTTTGCAGCGCCAAGAGTTGGTAATGCCCGATGTGGTGCTTACCAAAGGAGAAGATCCTGCTTACGAGATCATCAGGAGCACCATCGCCAACCAGCAAGACAACCTGGGTCGCACGCGCACCTTTACCTGCCAGGTATACTCCAAGGGGCAACTACGGCTTAGGTCGTACCCTAAAAAATTTATGGGAGAGAAGGTAGATTTTGAGGACGGTGATTCAAGCCAGCAAAAGATCATCTACCTGTCAGAGACTGTTTCTCGTTTTGCATTGGACGGGCCTTCGAATCGAAAGGTCGAGGTCGTTTCGTCGAAGGTCAGCGGCAGCAGTGATGGCTATGGGCTTGCCGTTCCCGATCAATACGGCATCTACCAAAATAATGTAATGATCTCTACGCGCATCAACCCCCGCGGATTTGTTTCACCATTGGCGGCTAACGCGCTTACGTTCTATCGTTACAAATTACTGGGAACATTTTACGAGAACGGAAAAGCTATAAGTCGCATAGAGGTAACCCCTCGCAGAAAGATGGAGCCGCTCTTTAGCGGGCAGATCACCATTGTAGAAGATGATTGGCAACTGTATTCGGTCGATCTGCTGATAACAAAGCAACAGCAAATGGAATTGCTCGATACGTTGCGGCTGGTGCAATTATACCAGCAAGACAAAAGGGGAGATTGGCTCCTCTACAGCCAGGTACTGTATCCGGCTACCAAGAAATTTGGGTTCGATGTCTATGGCAGTTTTGTGAATGTGTATACAGAGTACAATACCCGGCCGCAGTGGGTAAAGAAGTTCTTTGACCGAACCCTGCTTCGCTACACCGATAGTGCCAATAAGCGTGATGCGGCGTACTGGGAATCGATGCGGCCCGTTCCGCTGATGCCCGACGAAAAAAAGGATTACGCCACCAAAGATAGTTTGGAGCGCGCCCAAAAAGATCCCCGCTATCTCGATTCGCTCAATAAGGTGCGTAATAAGTTTACGCTCTCTAAGTTTCTGTTGCTGGGACAAACGCTGTATGCCAAAGGCGAAATAAGCTCGGTCTCCCTTAACCCTGTTATACAACAGCTCAACTTTAATCCGGCCGAAGGGTGGGTCGTACAGCCTGAATTCAGCTGGAGAAGAGACCTCGATACAACGGGTTCGCGCCGCTCGCTGAGCGGGCTTGTCGGATTGCGGTACGGTTTCGGCAACAAGAAATTCAATCCCAGGGCCAGTGTTACCTATGCCTTTGGGTCTAAGTTGTCTCGATCGCTTTCTTTTTCGTTTGGTCGCCAAGTATTGCAATTCAATAGCCAGAGCCCCATTGACGAGAGAAACAATACCATTGCTTGCCTTTTCTATGAGGACAATGTGATCAAGACCTACCTCTCTTCTTTTGTCCGCCTGGGATTTGCGTCGGGTATCGGAGCTGGTTTCTCATTTAATGCGTCGCTTCAATATGCTGACCGTGCACCACTTGACAATGTCACTGATTTTACCTTGCGCGACCGACCCGACAAGATCTATTCTCCCAACTATCCTGTAGAGGTCGCCAGTAGCAATATGACCCCGCACCAGGTGTTTTTGCTGAGTGCCGGATTACGCTGGCAACCGGGGGCACGCTATATAGAGCTGCCACAGCGCATGATCAACATCGGTGGCAAGTCTCCTGTTTTCTCGTTGCAGCTTACCAAATCTATTGCAGGCATCGCTGGTAGTGACGGATCTTTTATTAAATGGAGGATGGACATGACCGATCAGCTGAACCTTAAGCTAAAGGGTATTTTTAGATACCGTGTAGGATGGGGCGGATTTATCAATGATAAGCAAGTGCAGCTGCCCGACTATACGCACTTTAATGGTAACAACTGGCAATTCGGTACCAGCAATCTCAATAGTTTTCAGTTGTTACCCATGTACCAACTTAGCAATACACGGCCGCTCTATGGGCTGGCTCATGCCGAGTACAACCTTAAGGGGTTTCTTACCAATAAAATTCCCGGCATCAAAAAACTGAATCTCTATTTGCTGACCGGTCTCAATACCT
>JBILFN010000151.1:0-2923 GCA_044351575.1 Chitinophagaceae bacterium | reverse complement strand
AAACAAAAACCGAGCTTAATACCGAACACTTCCATAGAAGAAACAGCCGGCCAGCTAATATACCGCTGGTAGCGCGACACATCAATGCCATGAATAGTATGATGTGCAGGCATGGCGATTCCAAACTTCGGAAAACGAGCCCGCAAGGCCCGCTGGTAGTGTCGCCACTCTGTATACAACCAGAAGCCGGTTACGAATACGGCGACAGTAACCAGACCCAACAGCGCAATGCGAATTCGTTTGCGGGTCTTGGCCGTAAGAGCAGGGCGCTCACTCGATCTTTTCTTATGGCGTACCGTGCGGGGCATTGATGCAAAGAAAGAAAGGGCTTGATATATTAATCGGCAATTCGCAAACGAGCGTAGTTAAGCATGATCTTTTTTTCTCCGTTCAGTTCGAAGTGTACGGTAGCGACCGGATTATGCGCGGCACCCTCAAGTCGTAACACTTTACCAAAACCGAATTTGGTGTGTTCCACGCGCTGGCCCACTTCGATTTTCGAAGCATCGCTGGGGGTAAAATTAGGCGTGGGCGTGTGTGCCACCACTTTTGGGGCGGCCTTTGCAGGACCCACATACGAAGGGCTTTCCCGCTTCTCTGCAGCTGCACCAGATTGATGCTCGCCCGATTTGCCGCGCGAAAAATAACCCGAAGATTGATCGGATGTACCTGAGCGCCCATACGAACTACCCCTTGAAAAAATTCCATTGCCTGCCGAACGTGACGAACCCGTTGGAGTTCCTCCTGCATATCGCTTATCGAGGTGCGTCTCGGGAATTTCATTGATAAAACGGCTCGGTTCGTTTTGTACCAGCTGCCCGAAACGATAACGGGTATTCGCATAACTCACCCATAAGCGCTCCTTGGCACGCGTAATGACCACATAAAAAAGTCTTCGCTCTTCTTCGAGCTCCTCGCGTGTATTAATGGCCATGGCATTAGGAAAAAGCATTTCCTCCAGCCCAGCGGCAAACACACAAGAGAACTCAAGGCCCTTGGCCGCATGGATCGTCATCAACTTGACCGTATCGGCGTCAGTATCCTTTTGGTCGGCATCGGTGAGCAGTGTGATCTGCTGCAAATAGGCGCCAAGACTTTTATCTACCAGCTCTCCATCTTCATTGTCGGGGCTCTCCGTCCACTCCTTGATCGAGTTGAGTAGCTCCTGAATGTTTTCGTAGCGCTGTATTCCCTCGGTGCTCTTATCGTTGAACAATTCCTTGACCAATCCGGTTTGCTTGCCCACATAAAATGCCACGTCGTAGGCATTGGACTTCTCGAGCATACTGGCAAAACTCTTGATCATGGTCACAAATTCCTCCAATACGGTAAGGGTGCCCGCTCGAAATCCATAGCTGCGGGCCTCTTGCAATATCGTCCACGAAGAACAATTCTTTTCATTGGCAGCCAGTAGCAGTTTATCGAGCGATGTCTTACCAATGCCACGCGCAGGATAATTGATAACGCGCTTTAGGGCCTCTTCGTCGTGCGGGTTCACGATCAAACGCAGATAAGCTACCAGATCTTTTACTTCTTTTCGCTGGTAAAAGCTGATACCCCCGTAGATCGTATAGGGTATTGCCATTCGACGAAGCGCTTCTTCGAATGCCCGGCTCTGTGCATTGGTACGATACAAGATGGCAAAATCGCGATGGGCGTAATGATGCCGCAGCTTGAGCTCCTGAATGGAATCGGCTACGAATTTTCCTTCGTCATTATCGGTAAGCGTCCGTACCAGCTGAATTTTTTCGCCGGGCGGATTTTCGGTAAACAATACTTTTTCGATCTGGCTCTTGTTATTGCTGATCACCTGATTGGCCACGGCCAAGATCTGGCTGGTGCTACGGTAGTTCTGCTCGAGCTTGACCACCTTTACTTGATCGTAGTCGCGCTGAAACTGCAAGATATTTTCGATGGTAGCCCCGCGAAAGCTATAGATACTCTGCGCATCATCTCCCACCACACAAACATTCTCGTGCATGGCGCCGAGTAGTTTAATAATCTCGTACTGCGCCGGATTCGTGTCTTGGTACTCATCGATCAGAATATACTTGAACTTCTGCTGATAGCGAGAAAGGCACTCAGGGATCGTACTGAGCAGCTGATAAAATTTCAGGAGCAGATCATCAAAATCCATGGCCCCGTTACGAAAGCAACGTTGCACATAGTTTTCGTAGATCTGGGCAATGGCCGGCCGACCGGCCCGCATGTCCTCTTGCTGCAGCGCATAATCGGCTTTGTATTCCGCGGCGCTGATCAACGCATTTTTAGCGGCCGAGATTCGATTATAGACAACGTTCGGCTTGTAGTGCTTATCATCGAGATGCAGGTCATTGATCACGGCCTTAACAACACTCTTGCTATCGTCCGTGTCGTAGATCGTAAAATGTTTGGGATAGCCAAGTTTCTCGGCCTCGAACCGCAAGATCCTGGCAAATACGGAGTGAAAGGTGCCTATATAAAGATTCCGCGCTTCGCCATCTCCTAAGATACGCTCCACCCGTTCTTTCATCTCCCGGGCTGCCTTGTTGGTGAACGTAAGGGCCAATATGTTAAAGGCATCGACCCCATGAGCCGCCATCAGATGAATGATGCGGGTGGTAAGTACTTTTGTTTTTCCACTGCCCGCTCCGGCCACGACTAAAATGGGACCATTATGATGAAGTACCGCTTCGCGTTGTCTATCGTTTAACCCACCGAGATAATCCTGCATGCTTGCAAGTTACAGTGAAAAAACAGCTCAGCGATGACGGCTCTGGAGATACTTTTCGCGAATCACCTTCTCGAGTGAGCGGGCCGATAATTTAGCCTCAAGCCACGAGATTACGTCGAGATAGGCAAAGGCCCTGGTCTGAAATCGATTTTTCTCGAGATGCTTGATCTGGTCGAGCAGTTCCGCAAAGGCCGGCACCAGTTGGCGTGG
>JBILFN010000010.1:0-25471 GCA_044351575.1 Chitinophagaceae bacterium | reverse complement strand
ACGAGCGAAGCGAGTCAGCTTCTTGATTTAGCCAGCGCTTTTTGTCTTTAGCTCAAATTAGTATTCAAGTAGCTTCTAATCGGTAAATTTACTTAATAATAGACCAGTATTTTATTTGAGGTAAAGCTTGCGAGTTCTTCCAAATTTAAAAGCCTATGTTTGTTTTTAGGAGTAACTGCTTACGTGCTGACAGAAAATCAATTGAGATTCACTGCAAAAATGTTTGGGCGATATCTTAAAAATAATATTGAAAATTTAGAGCGTGAATATTTGCGTACTAATCTTTCTATTCCTTTTGCGCTATTTTGCTTTGAAAAGTTTGCTGACCTGCATAAGCCATTAAGCTCCGATTCTACTAATATCCTGTCCTGATTCCAACTTCATCAAGGTGCAATTAGTTTATCTTCTGTAGATGTACCCTAGTCCATTCGTTTTTTCTTGAATGTTGGTTACAACCCGCCCATCTGATACACTATATACTAAATCAACCCGATGAGAAGAATCTGTATGCTGCTGCTACTTACGTTGAGCAGCCTTTTGTCGTATGCTCAGGGTACCGCTGCCCTGCGATCGATCGATAAAGAGGGCTGGACGGCCTACTTGCAGGGAACCATACCATTGGTCATAAGTGTTCCACACGGCGGAACCCTCAACTTGGCCGACATACCCGATAGAAGCTGCGAGGGGGCAGTAACGGTAACCGATTCCTATACAAAAGAGTTGGCCCTCGAGATCGCCGATCACCTTCAAAAGTTCAAAGGCCAGTTGCCTTATCTGGTCATTTGCAATCTTATCAGAAAAGATATCGATCAAAATCGAGACATGCCGGAGGCCACTTGCGGAGACAGTCGTATGGAAGGTCCCTGGGAATCCTTTCATGCACAGATCGACGAGGCGATCAACGATGCGATCGCTCAATTCGGGTATTGTATCTATATCGATCTGCATGGTCATGGCCATCCTGAGCAACGGCTCGAGTTAGGTTACATGTTATCAGATAAAGAGCTCAAGGAAATTTATCTAACCAGCAGCAACCCTTCCAAACAGCATTCACTAAGCAATTACATAAAAGCATCAAACGGAAAAGTGACCTTGCACGACCTGCTGTTTGGCCCGCAGGCGTTCGGCACGCTAATGGCCGCTGAGGGTTTTCCATCGGTGCCCAGTGCGCAAGACCCTTTTCCCGCAGAGGGGCAGAAGTATTTCAACGGAGGATACAATACCCGCCGCTATACGGCAACCGATCATCCGCAGGTGGTGGGCTGGCAGATCGAATCGAATATGAAAGGCGTACGTGACAAAGCGGGTCGTCCGGTATTTGCAGCGGCATTCGCAAAGGTCATCATACAATACATGGAGCAAGTAGCGGCTACCAAAAAGTAGCTCATCTTCGCTAAAGCGGCAGTTTGACCAGGGTCCTTAATTTTTTGAGCGCCATGGAGAGTTGGTTGCGGGCCACCTGGTATTCGATGTGCATGATCTCGCAGATCTCCCGGTAGCTGAGACGTTGGTAGTAACGTAAAAAAATAATTTCACGCTGGCGGGGCGAGAGCTGGTCCAGTTGCTGGGTAAGGGCCTCTATCTTGGCGCTGTCTTGTTCGGATTGAATTAAAAAGTGTTCATGGCTCATCTCAAAAGGCAATAAATGCGGATCTGGTTCTGTTAGTCTGCTTTTGTTCGCAGCCCGAATTAGCTTGTACCGAAGTGCTTTTAGCAAATAAGCCTGTAACGAAAGAAGAGGAGCAGGTTGGCGTTGTTGCCAGATCTCAATAAATAGGTCTTGTAACGAATCGTTGACCAACTCCTCATCACGACAAACCTTAATGCCGTATTGATAAAGTACCTCATAGTACCGTTCGAACAGCACGGCCAGCGCATTCTTGTTGCCCTGGCGGAAACTATCCCATAAGATATCGTCGCTATGAACCTGCAATCGTAGTTGGTTGGCAGAGGTAAATTTATCGCTTAATTGATGTTACATCTTTAAAGATTTTTACACTTTTAAGAAGGAATCCTGTTGATGAGAAAAAACCCACTCTTTACGGCCGAGGAACTATTGCTCGACGAGCGCTTTTTGTCGTGGGTGGAAGGTGTTATTAATAGTTATGATAATCAATGGATTGATTCACTCATTGCCTATTCTACCGAACAGGAGGATGAGGTTGCCGAGGCAATATCGCTATACCAGGCACTTCGGCTAAAGCAGCGTCCGTTAGAGGGGATGCTGCTGCAACAAAGGCGATTGCTGCGACAACTCGATCGAATCGAAGCACAAGCCGGCAAAAAGCGATTCTCCAAAAGCGTACTACTTACCGCACTATTCGTGACGGCACTTGTAGGCCTGATCTGGTGGAATCAAGTTTCCCTCGAAGAGGTCAAAGAAAAAATTGGGGCATCAAACGAAACCAGTCGCACCTTAACGGATGGGACGCTGGTAAAACTGGCTGGCAATAGTACCATTACGCTGAGCCCCGGTTTTGACAACGCCTCACAACGAGAAGTGTGGGTAAAAGGCGAGGTTGAGTTCGTGGTTCAAAAGAAAAAAGACAAGAAGCCTTTTATTGTTCACATGGACCCTTTTGATGTAGTAGTTACAGGAACGGTCTTTGAGGCCACCGATCTTCCGCATCGCTCCAGCGTATTGTTGCGAGAAGGCAGTGTTGAACTTATCTTTAAGGATGGTCAGCGGCTTCAAATGTCTCCCGGCGATTTCTATGCGTACAATCGCCCCGTAATCGCTACCAGAGAAGAGCCCGGATTGGTCCAAGATGGACCTGTGCTCGAGCGAAAAATAGTTTTTGAAGACATGGCCATCGCTGATGTTGCTGCGCAGATCGAAAGTCGTTACCCTGTAAAGATCGTCATTGCCTCTGCCGAGTTGGCCAGCCGCAGAATCACCGGTATTCTGCCCAATGATAATTTAGAAGTTTTGATCAATGCCTTGCAGATCGCTACTGAATCGGTAGGTAGGCAGCAGGGCTCAACCATCGTTTTTACTCCTCAATAAACAATAAGCTGATATGAGAATCTATTATTATTTATCCTGCGCATTGTTGTTCACAACCCTGACCAGCCTTGCAGCCACCGCTCCGCAATATCCGAGCAATCCGCTGCAGCAGCGAATGATAGCCAGGGCAAGTATGCAACAACGAAACGAACCTGTTGGCCAGTTTGTACAGGTCGTTGAGCTGCTCAAGCGACTCAATAAAGAGAAAGGAATTTATTTTCTGCTGGCCGATCCTTCGATCGCCCGCCTTATGGTCAAAGAACCCAACACGAACCGCCCTATTCAGCAAGTAGTCGAAGACATGGCATCCGAGGCTGGACTCACCTATAAGAAAGTCGGAGAAAATACCTTTGTATTGCGCTTTTCCGGCAAGGCCGAGGCGCCTACAGCAAACGCGGCAGCTTCTACAGAAGAGCAATTGATACGCCTTGAACAGCTGGTGACCGATCTTTTTCCTATTAAAGGAAAAGTGTTCAATGCCAAAGACAATACTCCCATCGAGAATGTAAGCGTAAAGATCGTCGGTACCAAAAAGGGAACGGTCACCAAGGCCGATGGTAGTTTTAGTCTTGAGGTAGAAAAAGGGCAGGTGCTTGAATTTTCGAGCATCAATTTTATTGCCCGATCGCTCAAGGTCAATGAGGCCCGGGAGATACAAGTGTTTTTGACCGAGTCGGAAAATAACCTCAGCGAGGTGATGGTGCTGGCTTACTCCAATCAAAAGCGCACGACCTTTACAGGCTCTGCCGTTACTGTCAAGAATGCGACCATCGAGAGTGCTCCCAATGCCTCGGTACAAGAGAGTATCCAGGGAAATATTGCCGGTGTGCAGTCTACCAATGGAAGCGGCCAGCCCGGGTCTGTTCCCAACATTCGGGTTCGGGGTATTGGCTCCATCAATGCCAGTGCCACACCACTGTACGTGATCGATGGTATACCGGTGGTGAGTGGTGATATATCGGGACTTAACTCCAATACTATCGCAGGTTTGAATGCCAACGATATTCAAACGATGACCGTATTAAAGGACGCTTCGGCCACATCGCTCTATGGATCGCGGGCTGCCAACGGGGTCGTGCTGATCACAACAAAGAGTGGAAAGCCAGGCAAGACCAAGGTCAATTTTACCGTTCAGCGAGGCTACAATAACAATACCATCCGTGACGAGCAAAAAACGCTCACCACCGATGCCTATTTGCAGTACTACCGCGAAGGTTGGGTCAACGCGGGTAATTCGCCTGCCTCTTACGATTCGTTGTTAAGGGCCAACTCTATCGATGCTAACATCAACACAGATTGGTTCGATCAGGTGCTTAGGCAAGGTAGCTATTCGCAGTATAACATGAATGTGAGTGGTGGTAATGATAAGTCGACCTATTTTATCTCGGGTAGTTATTATACTTCCGAGGCGCCTACCAAAGGGGTAGATTATGATAAGGCCACCTACCGCCTTAATCTCACTTCGCAGGTAACCAAGCGTTGGAGTCTCAAAGGAGGATTTAGCGGAAGCTACCAGCGCTCCAGTAACTTCTTGGGAGGAAGCTTCTTTGCCAACCCCATCCGTGCCATGTATCGCCTGGCGCCCTGGTTGCCGGTCTACAAATCTGATGGCGTAACCTACGAGCTCGGATACAACAGCGGCTATAATCCGGTAGCTGTAATAGAGACTACGAAACGAAATGCTAATACGTATAATATCGGGGCCAACGCCTCTACCACTTATCAGTTGATGGATGGTCTTACCTACGAAGGAAGCTTTGCACTCGACTTTAACCATGCTTTTCGCTCGATCTTCTACGATCCTCGCGTTGGTAATGCAAACATAGCCGTGGGCGGCTCAATCGAGAATTATACGCAAGACATTACCAACTGGGTGGCCACCAACATTGTTCGCTACAAAAAAGATTTCAAGGGCGACCACTCCGTAGAGGCCTTTGCCGGTTACGAAGCGCAAAGTCGTAGCGATGTGGACCTTAATATTATCGTAAACGGCATTGCGCCCGGCACCTCAACGGCCGCTGGCGGTTCCAGTCCTGAATTGACCACCGGTACGGGAACGGCCAATACGTTGGTCAGTAAATTCTTTAATGCCAATTACTCACTGGGCGACCGCTACTTTGTATCGGGTTCGGTGCGCGAAGATGCCTCTTCGCGTTTTGCACGCAACTTTCAGTCGGCCGTTTTTTGGTCAGTGGGTGCGGGATGGAATATTGCAAGCGAACCCTTCTTTAGGGTTCCGGCCATTACCGAGTTAAAGATCCGCGCCAGTTATGGCTATACTGGTAATCAGGGTATCGATAATTTCGAATCGCAAGGGCTATACAGCGCCGGCAGCGATTATAATTTCTCATCTGGTCTCACGCTGTCTCAGCTGGCTAACGATAACCTCACTTGGGAAAAGAACATCCCCTTTAATATTGGATTAGATTTTGTGGCCTTAAAAGGAAGATTCTCGGGATCGTTAGAATGGTATACCCGCACCAGCAGCGACCTTTTGGTGCGTCAGGCCATTCCCAGTACCAATGGTGTTACGGGTATTACCGTCAACAACGGCGCTATGAAGAACACTGGGGTAGAGGTAACCTTATCGGCTGTACCGATCTCTCCAGCCAAAGCCCGTGGCTTTAAATGGGTCACCGATCTAAACGTAACGGCCTATCAAAACGAGATCACAGAGATCGATCCGAATTTCTCTAACAACAGCAATTACTTTAGACGCATCGGACGCGATTACTATCGTCATTTTCAACGAGGCTATGCCGGGGTCAATCCGCAAAATGGAGAGGCGCTCTGGTATAATTCTACCGATAAGGAATCTACTACGAACGTCTTTACTACGGCCTTGCCTCGTATCGAGTATGGAAGTGCCATTCCCCGTTTTTATGGTGGTTGGACCAACACCTTTACGTACCAGAACTTCAAGCTCAATTTTCAGTTCTTTATCAATTGGGGCAACCAGATCTATGATGAGTACGGGTATCTGCAAAAGACCGATGCCAATCTGGGCTTCTCCGATCAAAGCAACGGGCTTAGTCGCTACGAGTTTCGCCGTCGCTGGACAACTCCCGGTCAAATTACCGATGTGCCCAAGCCGGTATTTTTGGGAACACAATCCTCGGCCGGCAGCTACGAGAGCAGTCGTTTTCTTTACGACGGGAGCTACATTCGCCTACGAGATATCAGCTTTTCGTATACACTGCCCAAGACCTGGCTCGCCAAGGCAAAGATTACCTCGGCCCGCATGTACGTGAGAGGACAAAACCTGTTCACGTACGTGCGTGACAAGCGCTTTAATACCGACCCCGAGGTTAGTATCGATGGTGTTATGTCGCAGCGCCCCCCTGTATTCAATACCTTATTGTTCGGAATTGATTTTACTCTTTAATATATAGTCGCCTAATCGATAAATCAACTTACTATGCGAATCAAAAATTATTCTATCGCTCTGGTCTCTTTGATAGCTCTGGTGAGCGTATCGTGTAAAAAGAGCTTTACCGATATTCGGCCCCAGCAAAGCGTATTTACCACCGATGTCTTCTCGAGTCTGAGCACCGCCCGGGCCGCTGTCAATGGATTGTACTCGCAAATGCAGTCGTACAGTTACTATGGTCGCGATGCAATGGTGATCCCCGAGGTTTTATCCGACAATGCCACTCGTAGTGTTCGTACGGGTAATCGGTATACGGGTATGAATACCATGACCCATACTGCCACTGATGCTAACGTAGGCCGCTTTTGGGATCAGCTGTACAGGGTTGTTGTAAACGCAAATGCCATAATTGCCAACGAAGAAAAACTTAAGGGAATCGTAGCTCCGCTTGAGCTGCCCGAGTTAACGCAGCTTATAGGAGAAGCCTATGCCGTTCGGGCCATGGTGTATTTCGATCTGGCCAAATTCTTCTCTCGTCCTATCAATTTTACCGCCGATGGATCTCATCTCTGTGTACCCCTGGTGCTTAACCCGGTTACCACGGTTGCTGAGGTTACTTATCCTGCTCGCTCCACGGCCAAGCAGGTATACGAACAGATCGATAAGGATCTCGCTGCTGCTCTCGAGCGCTTGCCGTCAACGGGTAATGTGATCGTCAATGGCGCGGCCAATGCCAGCTGGCAGAAGATCCGCTTTAACCGGTTTACCGCACTGGCGCTGCGCGCCCGCATTGCCATCTACAAGTCTGATTGGCCAACGGCGGTAACGGCAGCATCCGAAGTAATCAATTCGGGACGCTACTCCTTGTACAGTTTTGCCGGAATGGTACAAGAGTTCCGAACAGTGGCTAACACCGAATCTATTTTGGAAGTGGCCAATAACACGAACGATAATCCCGGCACGGATTCGTATGCCTATCTCTGCAGCCAACAAGGCTATGGCGAAGTGTTAGGGACCCGTCAGTCCATGAACAGTCGCAGCACGGGCACTACGCTCACTACCTTCAGAGCCCTGTACGAGGCCTACAGTGCCACCGATGTGAGAAGGCAGTTCGTAGAGTTGGGCAACCGTAATTCATTGGGGGGAGAGGTCAACGTGCCACTCGCACTCAAGTATGTAAACATTTCGACCTTTCTTGAAAATACAAAGGTCTTGCGCTTTGCAGAGATGTATTTGTCCAGGGCCGAGGCATTGGCCAGACAGGCCGCTCTTACCGGCGATCAGGCTGCCTTGACCAGCTCAGTGGCCGACCTAAATCTACTGAGAGCCCGCCGCGATACATCCACGGGCAGCCGTCCGCTGCAGGTCAGTTTATTGCCAACGCCTCCGCTCGGTCAGATCAGCGTTACGGCTTATCTCGATACAATTATGCTGGAGCGCAGAAGAGAATTCGCTCTCGAGGGGCAGCGGCTGTTCGACCTAAACCGCACGCGGACCAATTATGTCAAGATCAGTAGTGCCGGTAACGCCGTTTCTCGTCTGGTCGATTACAACGCTACAACCAGTAATTTTTTTAACCGAACTATATTGCCGTTGCCCGTAGGAGAAGTACAGGCCAACACCAACTTGGTTCAAAATCCGGGATTCTAATTTTTAATTGTTATTCGCCATAAACGTGCTATACCCGCATTCACCTATACTAAGTAAAGCGAAACGCTTGTTCCATTCGTTTTCTTGTTTCGGCACAGGTTTACTGGTGCCGGGCGGTGTATTTTTTTTGGCTGTGATGGCCGCTACACCGATCGTTAAAGCACAATCTTCTGCAGCGTCATCTTCCTCCACTGCGTCGGCTACAGCGAATGCGCCGGTATTACAAAAAGGAAAACAATCCTACTTATTTACCTCTGCCGACTTGCGAATGCCGGCGCCTATTACTGTTTGGATGTATAGCCCAACGGACAGACCCGACACGTTGCCTGTGGTGATCATGTTACACGGCGCCGAGCGAAATGCTTCGGGCTACCTCGATCAATGGGCACGGGTAGCCGATCTCTATCAACTTGTCGTGTTGGCGCCAACCTTCGACAAAGAGAATTTCAAGGGAAGCGATCGCTATAATTTAGGAAACGTTTGGAACGAAAAACAAGTACGCTTCTCCTCCGAGAGAGAATGGACCTTCTCTGCAATCGAGCCTATGTTCGATCAGTTCGTTAAGGCGGTGGGCAGTCGCCAGCAGGCGTATTATTTATCGGGACACTCCGCGGGCGCGCAATTCGTACACCGCTTTCTCTATTTTGTTTCTGATAATAGAGCCGCCAAAGTATTTATCTCCAACGCGGGTTGGTATACGTTACCCGATGTACAGAACGATTATCCTTTCGGTATCAGAAACATACCGCAGATCAAAAAAAATATTCAGCAAGTTTTTTCCAAGCCGGTGCTACTTGCCTTGGGCGAAGCCGATATCGATACCACCAGTGCCAATTTTCAAAGGGGCGAACCCTATAGCTTGCAGGGGGCCAATCGCTTCGAGCGGGGAAAAAACTTTTTCCGTGCCATGCAGACGGCGGCCGGAGCGCAAGGAACGTCGCTTGGCTGGACGATGATCTCTCTTCCGGGTGTGGCGCATTCGAATGCAGAGACCGCCAAACAGGCCGGTGCTTTCTTTAGGTCCGTACATTATCCAACCTCAACTTTTAAATAATTTCTAACCTTCATCGTACAACCCACCCTTATGAATCGTTGCATTAATTTATTTCGTTTCTCGCTGCTTAGTGTAGCTTCTTTATTGGCCAGTTCTACCCTGCAAGCACAGACCGTTATTTTCTCGGAGAGTATGGGTGTGCCTTCTGCCACAACCGTAGTCACCACTTATACCGGGTGGCAAAATGCGGGAGCGCTGATCTTCTCGAACGGAGGGCAGGCAGCCTCTGCCGATGTTCGAACTACCAATGCCTCTACCGGCTATGCCAATGCATCTGGTGGCGGGAATGTTTTTTATACGGGTACGTCGGCTACCAATGCCGGTGGTTTTTCTATTGAGGGCATCAATGTGGCTGCCTTCAGGAACCTGACCCTCGATTTTGCGTATCGTAAGGAGAGCTCTTCTGCCTTTCCGAATTTTTCGGTCGATTACTGGAATGGAACCGCATGGGTTAATTTGGGTAATACGGCGGCTGCCTTATTCAACGAAGCGGCCAACGCCGCGGTGGGTTGGTATCCTGCCAAAACCATTTCACTTCCTGCCGCCGCGCAGATCAACGGGTTGAAGCTTCGCTTTGTGCGAAACACAGGTGGCACCATTACCATTCGTGTTGACGATGTGGTGTTAACGGGTACGCCCGCAGTAGTCGGAAGCTGCGGTACGAATGTTTCTGTCAGCAGCAGTGTAACAGCTTCTTGCGGGCCCACTTCGGTTAATTTGAGTGTGGCAAGCGGGCCGCTGGTACCCGGTGCCAGCTGGGTATGGTATAGTGGCAGTTGTGGTGGTACGCGCGTGGGAACCGGTGCCACGCTTGCCGGCGTACCGGTCAGTGCCACTACCAGTTTCTTTGTTCGCTCCGAGGGAGGAATTTGTGGCACCTCGCGTCCCTGTGAGACCGTAACGGTAAATGTGACTCCCATTCCCGTAATGAGTGTAGAGGTGTTGGGCGATACCAGTTTGATTCCCGGAAAAACCACTACGTTGATCGCAACGGCAACCCCTGCATCGACCGGTCTCGTTTATACGTGGAGAAAAGACGGAGTGGTCGTTAGTGGTGCAACAAGTTCGTCGATTACGGTCGGCATAGATGATCTGGGTACATATACGGTAAGTGCACTTACCTCAACAGGATGTTCGGCTATTTCTCCGGGTCGCCGAATAACGGCTGCGGCTTCCGAACAAGCGTGGATCAGTCCTAATCCTACCAATGGTCCTTTTAAGGTTCGCTATTATAGCCGTGCCACCGCTTTTAATTTTCAGCGTATCCTCTACATCTATGATCAAAAAGGGAGACTGGTCTTTAGTAGAAACTATGCAATAACAGGACCCTACAGTAGCATGGATGTTGATTTTTCTGGTATGAGCAAGGGGGCCTATTATGTCTTTATTGGAAAGACAGTAGGCGAGCGTATCGCCGTAGGAAAACTCATTGTCCAGTAAAACGTAGGTGATTGGTTTTCAGTGGTAAGTAATTGGCATCGAATAAAAACTACAAAAAAATAGTGATTTGTTGAGTTGAGCCATTCATATATTTGTGTTGATGCTTCAAAATCCGATCAAGCTTCAACAGATTCTGATCGCCGACCGGAGTCCAATTTTCCGGTTGGGAATGTGCAACACATTTAAACAAAATTATACGTCAGTTCAGGTGCGTGAGGCTGGTAACGGCGACAAATTGATGCAGCTCTTTAGTGCCTATCCCATCGATTTGCTTATCATGGACGACCTTGTGTTCGAAACGGAACTTCGCCAGGTAATCAAAAAGCTGAGACTTATAAACCCTGCCACACGTATTCTTTTCTTCTCCGATCGAGGCGAGGAACATTTTCTCTCTTGTATGCCCAAAGGGGGTATCTATGGCTACATCAATAAAAAAGCCCCTTCTGCCCAGTTGATAGAGGCGGTCAATACGCTGGTGCAGGGTCACCACTATTTTTCGCAGGAGCTCCTGATCGATCGATTGCTCTAAGTGTTTGCGCTTCGGTAAAAAGGCCAATGCTCCACGTATCTTTGTGGCCCTTATGCCCCGTAAATCCGTTACCAGTTCCCGCTCTGTTGCAACCGATACAGACGCCATTGTGGTGTCTGGAGCGCGGGAGCACAATCTCAAGGATATCGACATCAGTATTCCTAAAAATCAATTGGTGGTCATTACCGGCATCAGCGGTTCGGGCAAATCGTCACTGGCCTTTGATACCCTCTATGCCGAAGGGCAGCGTCGCTATATGGAGACATTCGGTGCGTATGCGCGTCAATTTATGGGCGATATGGAGAGACCCGATGTAGATCGTATTACCGGATTATCGCCCGTTATTGCCATTGAGCAAAAGACCACCAACAAGAATCCTCGTTCTACCGTAGGTACGGTTACCGAGGTCTATGATTTTTTACGCCTTTTATTTGCCCGGGCCGGTCAGGCTTTTTCGTACCAGACCGGTAAGCCGATGGTAAAGTGGAGCGAAGAGGAGATCGTGCAAAATATCTTTTCGACCTGTTTAGGAAAAAAGATCACGGTGTTGGCTCCCTTGGTACGAGGCCGCAAAGGACATTACCGAGAATTGTTCGAGGAGTGGCGCAAAAAAGGATTTGTAAAAATGCGCGTCGACGGCGAGATCAGGGAGATGACCGCGCGCATGCAGCTAGATCGCTATGTCATTCACGATATCGAGTTGGTCGTAGATCGCATGCAAGTAAGTGACGACCTTCGGCCACGCCTCAGTGTTAGTGTGCAGCAGGCCCTGAAGCTGGGTAAGGGATTGTTGTTCGTGCTTACCGAGCAAGACCGAACAATTCAATATTCCCGTCAGCTGATGTGCGAAGACACGGGTCTTAGCTACGAGGAGCCGTCTCCCAATGCCTTTTCGTTCAATTCTCCCTATGGGGCCTGCCCGGTATGTAAAGGGCTGGGGGTGCAGCACCAGGTGAGTATGGAAAAAATAATGCCCGATCTTTCGCTGTCGATCAGCGAGGGAGGCATTGCACCGCTGGGCGAAGCAAGGGATGCCTGGGTATACAAGCAGGTGCAAGAGCTGGCTCGGCAACATAAGATATCGTTACAAAAACCACTTCGGGAACTCTCCACGGCACAGCTGAACATGCTGCTGTATGCCAACAGCGAGGGAAAGGTGGCCGAGATAGATTTTGCTGATGCCAAGTTCGATGCGTCGGCCCCATTTGAGGGGTTGGTCAATGTACTACTTCGTTGGTATGCGAGTCCCTATAGCGATTCGATACGCGAGTGGGCAGAAGATTTTATGGAAGTTCGCCCTTGTGAAACCTGTGAAGGAACTCGACTTAAAAAAGAAAGTCGCTGGTTTAAAGTCAATGGTCGAAACATTGCCGAACTAAGCACAATGAATCTCGATAATTTGGCGGCCTGGTTCGATGGTATAGAGTTGATGCTCGACAACAAACAAAAGGCCATCGCCAAGGATGTGCTCAAGGAGATCAGGGAGCGTTTGCAATTCTTGCTCAATGTGGGGCTGGGCTATTTGACGCTCAACAGGGGCACACGTACGTTAAGCGGGGGAGAATCGCAGCGAATTCGTCTGGCCACGCAGATCGGAAGCCAGCTGCAGGGCATCACCTATATTCTAGATGAACCCTCCATCGGGTTGCATCAAAGAGATAACCAGCGACTGATCGATGCGCTCAAGCAGTTACGCGACATAGGCAACAGCATTTTAGTGGTAGAACATGACAAGGATATCATGTTATCGGCCGATTATCTTATCGATATTGGGCCCAAGGCGGGTATATATGGCGGAAAGATCGTCGCCGCAGGTACGCCCGCCCAAGTAAAAAAATTAAAGACCCTAACGGCCGGTTATCTTAACGGACACTATTCGTTGCCGCTGCCTTCTTCGCGAAGAAAAGGGTCTGGCCATTCCGTTGTGTTAAGTGGTGCATCGGGCAATAATCTGCAAAAGGTTACGGCTCGCTTTCCGCTGGGAACCTTTATAGTGGTGACCGGTGTAAGTGGCTCGGGTAAATCCACACTGATCAACGAAACCTTATATCCTATCTTGTCGCAGCACGCGTACGGCTCAAGGCAACAACCGCTTGCTTACGATTCTGTAAAGGGGCTGGAGCACATCGATAAGGTCATCGAGATCGACCAGGCCCCCATTGGGCGAACGCCCCGCAGTAATCCCGCCACTTACTGCGGATTCTTTGCTGATATCCGCAACTTGTTTGCCTCATTGCCCGAGAGTAAGGTAAGAGGGTATGGTGCAGGACGTTTTTCTTTTAATGTAAAAGCAGGCCGCTGCGCCGATTGTGAAGGGGGCGGAATGAAAGTGATCGAGATGAATTTTTTACCCGACGTCTATGTGCATTGTGCCACCTGCAACGGTAAACGATACAACCGCGAAACGCTCGAAGTGCGTTACAAGGGAAAATCCATTGCCGATGTATTGGAGATGACGGTAGAGGAGGCTATGGAGTTTTTTCAACCCGTGCCCTACCTGTACAGAAAGATCAAGGTGTTGTTCGAGGTAGGATTAGGTTATATAACGCTGGGGCAATCGGCGCTGACGCTTAGCGGAGGTGAGGCGCAGCGTATTAAATTGTCTACCGAGTTGGCCAAGCGCGATACCGGAAAAACATTTTACATCTTAGATGAGCCGACCACCGGATTGCATTTCGAAGACATCCGTCAACTGACCGATGTACTCAATCGGTTGGTAGAGCGGGGCAACACCGTACTGGTCATCGAACATCACATGGATATCATTAAACTGGCCGATCATATTATCGATCTGGGTCCCGAAGGCGGAGACGGAGGCGGAAAAATCTTGTTTGCGGGAACCCCCGAAGAAATGGTGCGTGCTACCGATACGCATACCGCCCGTTTTTTGGCGCCGGAGCTGCGGTAAGTGATGTTTAACGCCAACGGGTCATCTCGATATGCTCGATGCCGTCTTCGAGGTAGATCTCTCCCGACGGTGTAAATCCAAATGACCTGTAAAAATCTTGCAGGTAGCACTGCGCACCGATCACGAGCGTGGTAGTCTCGAAAAGCCGTTCGCAGTGTTCGATCGACACCTGCATCAGTTCTTTACCCAGTCCTTTTTTTCGGTGGGCCGGCGAAGTGACCACTCTGCCGATCGAGGCGGCCTTGTAAGAGATGCCCGGTGGTACCAAACGGGTGTAAGCGACCAGCTCCTCTTGTATATATCCCAATAAATGATAAGAGGGTTGATCTTTGTTATCGAGGTCCTGAAAAGCACAGGTTTGCTCAACCACAAATACCTCCGCACGCAAGCGCAGTAACGCATAGAGTTCATCTACAGAAAGCTCCTGAAATTTTTTTAACACCCAGCGCATGAACTAAGCGGCACTTGTTTTTTTAAGTTGCGCAATGGTGGCCACCGGGTCGGCAGCTTTAAAGACCGTATTGCCGGCTACCAGTACGTCAGCACCTGCAGCTACAATAGAGGGGGCATTTTCGAGCGTAACACCGCCGTCGATCTCAATCAATGCCGTGGAGCCGCTGCTATTGATCAATTCTCTTAGCTCACGGATCTTGACCAGGGTGTGGGGTATAAATTGTTGGCCGCCAAATCCGGGATTTACGCTCATTAGACAGACCAGATCTATATCGCGAATGACCTCACTGATCACATGAATAGGGGTGTGTGGATTGAGTGCCACTCCGGCTTTGACCCCCAAACTTTTTAATTGCTGAATGTTGCGATGCAAGTGCGTGCAGGCTTCGGCATGTATCGTGATAATGTCGGCACCCGCCTGCTGAAAAGCCTCGGCATAGCGCTCGGGTTCTTCGATCATCAGATGTACGTCACAGGTTTTGCTTGTGGCTTTTCTAAAAAAACCGATCAGCATGGGCCCAAAGCTGATGTTAGGAACGAACCGGCCGTCCATTACATCGAGGTGATACCAGTCGGCCTGGCTGCTGTTGAGCATATCGCAGTCTTTTTGCAATTGCAAAAAGTTGGCCGAAAGAAGCGAAGGAGCTACAAGGGGCATGGCTGCAAGATACTGATCATTTTTCAAGCTGCTGTAGGGCCCGTCGCGCTTCGGTAAGGGAGGTATCGAGCGAAAGGGCCAGCCGGTAATGGTCGATGGCCATTTGCTTTTTGCCTTGCAGGGCCGTCCATTTACCCAGCCAGTAGTGCACCGGGGCATAGCCGGGCGATAGTGTACGCAGCAATTCCAGTTCCTTACGGGCCAACTCGTATTGTTCGTTCTCTATGAGCAACGCACTTTTCTCTATGTAGGCCTCAAAAAAATTATAATCGGTCTCGATGGTCTTGTCGAACCAGGCAATGGCTATTTGCCGCTCTTTTTTCGTGCTGTAGTAGATGCCCTTGTAATAGTAGGGCTCGGCTCCTCCCCGGGGCCCCTGGTGGGTCAGTAGCGAGTCACAAAGCAGCAGAGTGGCAGCGTCGCCTTTCTCGGCCATCCGAAGCGCCCGGGCATAGGCTAGCTGCAGCGGGGTTACTGAGAGACTGTCGGTAGCCGATTCGTTCTCGCCTGTTGAAAGGGTCTCGGTGTTAGTAGCGGGCAGTGCCTTATTATCGGTGGGGGCATTGCCAGCCGGGGGCGACTCACAGCCTGTTAGCGCCAACAGACCGGTCATTAGCAGGGCGATAAGTTTTGACATTTAGTTGACAGTTATATCTGAATACAAAGATAGTTTTGCATCCACTAACGAAATAGCATGAAACTATTGACATACACACGATCTAACGCAGCCCTTTTTTTCTTATTGTTTTTCGGGGTGACTCCGCATAGTCCATTGGTGGCGCAATCCGCCGAAGGTGATTCGCTTCGGTACGCCGATGAAACACATCTGCGTAATATTCGTCAGTTGACCTTTGGGGGAGACAATGCTGAGGCCTATTGGAGTTTTGATGGCAAGATGCTGGTCTTTCAGCGTACCTCTGTCAAAGACGGCGTACCCTGCGACCAGATCTTTGTAGGCAAGGTGCCTGCCACAAAGAGTGAGCCTTTCACTTATAAGATGGTCAGCACCGGAAAGGGACGCACTACTTGTGCTTATTTTACCTACGACAACAAACACATCATTTACGCATCTACGCATTTGGCCAGCGAGGCTTGTCCTCCGGTGCCCGATCGAACCAAATATGGCAACAAATACATCTGGCCACTCTATAAAGGGTACGATATTTTTATGGCCGATCTGAACGGAAAGATAAAAAAGCAACTCACTAACTCTCCATATTATGATGCCGAGGCTACCCTTTCTCCCGATGGCAAAAAAATGATCTATACCAGTACCAAAGATGGGGACATCGAGCTATACATCATGGAGCTGGCCACCGGAAAAGAAAAGCGTATCACAGCCACACTGGGGTATGATGGGGGAGCGTGGTTTAGCCCCGACGGAAAAAAAATTATCTGGCGGGCCTCTCGTCCGCAAACCCCAGAGCAGATCAGTGAGTACAAAGAGCTACTGGCCCAAGACCTGGTGGCTCCTACGAATATGGAAGTGTGGGTGGCCAATGCAGACGGCAGCAACGCACGTCAGGTAACGCAATACGGCCAGGCCAATTGGGCACCGGTGTTTATGCCAGACAGCAAGCGTATCATCTTTGCCTCGAACCATGAGTACAAGCGGGGCTTTCCTTTTAATCTGTACACTATCGACGAAGACGGAACTAACCTTCAAAAGATCAGCCGCGACAAGGGGTTTGATGCTTTTCCGATGTTCTCGCCCAATGGTAAGAAGATCGTATTTGCGAGCAACCGTAACAATGGAGGCACCCGCGACACCAATGTCTTTGTGGCCGATTGGGTAGAATAAGCAAAGAGATTTCCTATATTTGATTTACACAAAATCAAACTTATGGAAACCGGATTGTTACACCTGCACAACGCGCTTCGTTGGGTGCTACTCTTGCTCTTGTTGCTCTCTATTGTACAGGCATTCTCTAAAAAAGAATCGGTCAAATCGACCAGTCTTTTTTTGATGATCGCGGCCCATACCATGTTGTTGATCGGTCTTTACCAAGTACTGGGCGGCCGTTATTCGTGGGGGAATGTGCCCGAGGGTGTTTCGGTAATGAAAGACTCTTTCTATCGATTTTATCTCGTCGAGCATCCTTTGTTAATGATCTTGGCCGTTGTGCTAATTACCTGGGCGCGCAGCAAGGCCAAGACCCTTTCTTATAAGCCGGTCTCTTATGCGTTGCTCATTTCGTTACTGATGATATTGGCGGCCATGCCCTGGCCCTTTCGCGAGATCGTGGGGCGGCCTTGGTTTCCGGGTATGTAAGTGATTATTTAAAAACAAGCTATGCCTCATTATTATACATTGGGTTCCATCCCGCATAAGCGGCACACGCAGTTCAGAAAGCCCGATGGCACGCTTTACAGTGAGCAGTTGTTCTCTACAGAAGGATTCAGCGATGATTATGCATTGCTCTATCATTGCCATCCCCCCACCCAGATCATCCGTACCGAGCCCCAGCAGGATGTGTCGCCACAGATCGCCGAAGAGAAAATGCTTCGACACAGGAGTTTCGAAGGGTTCAAGGTGCCCCGCATGGACGATTACCTGCAAAGCCGCATACCGGTGCTCGTCAATGGAGATTGCCATATTGTTTTGGCGGCTCCGCGTAAAAGCACCACCGATTATTTTTACAAGAATACCGACGGCGACGAGATGATCTTCGTGCACGAAGGCACCGGCAAGGTCATTACACAATATGGTCAACTGCCTTTCGGCTACGGCGATTATATCGTGTTGCCTCGCGGCACCATTTACCAAATTCACTTCGATACCCCCGATAACCGACTTTTTATCGTGGAGTCGTTTACGCCGCTGCGTTATCCCAAGCGCTACACCAGTCGTCGCGGTCAACTAATGGAACATTCTCCGTATTGCGAAAGGGATATTCGTCCGCCGCAAGATCTGTTGACCATTGACCAAAAAGGCGATTTTTTGATCAAGGCGAAAAAGAAGGGAATACTGTACGGGCTTCATTATGGCACCCATCCGTTCGATGTGGTCGGATGGGATGGCTGTTGTTATCCTTTTATTTTTTCCATTCACGATTTTGAGCCCATTACCGGTCGCGTGCACATGCCTCCTCCCATTCACCAGACCTTCGAGACCGATGCTTTCGTGGTCTGTTCTTTTGTGCCCCGGCTGTTCGATTATCATCCTCAAGCGATTCCCGCGCCCTATAATCACTCCAACATCGACAGCGACGAGGTCATCTATTACGTAGATGGCGATTTTATGAGTCGCAAGTCGGTGACCCGAGGCATGATCACCCTGCATCCCGCCGGCATTCCGCATGGTCCGCATCCGGGAGCGGTCGAAAAAAGTATCGGGGCCAAAGAGACCAAAGAGCTGGCCGTAATGGTCGATACCTTTCGTCCGCTAATGCTAACCCGCCAGGCCCTCGAGATAGAGAACGGAGACTATGTGATGAGCTGGGCCGAGTAAGGGGTGGGGGTGTCCTTTCTGCGGGCAAACGTCCTAACTTATTGTCATACATAGTATTATGTATCAGTTTCTGCGCCGCTCCCGGGGTTTTCCACCGTCGGGGAAAAAATCGCCGATTTTCTTCGTTATTCCCTGATAACGACCTATCTTTGCACCCCTTAAAATCGTATGTCGAAACAACCGCTGATCAAGCAAGATGGTATTATTCTGGAAGCATTGTCGAATGCTATGTTCAGGGTAAAGCTTGAAAACGGTCACGAAATTCTGGCCACGATCTCCGGAAAAATGAGGATGCATTACATCCGCATTCTGCCGGGCGACAAAGTTGGTGTAGAACTTTCTCCATACGATCTGACAAGGGGTCGGATCAATTTCCGATACAAGTAAGACCGAAAAACAAAACAAGATGAAAGTAAGAGCCTCTATCAAAAAGCGCAGCGTGGACTGTAAGATCGTTCGTCGCAAAGGCAAGCTGTACATCATTAACAAAAAGAATCCCCGCTTCAAGCAACGCCAGGGATAATCTTAGTCAATAACCTACTCAACAATAACAAACTATTATGGCTCGTATTGCCGGTGTTGATTTACCAAAAAACAAAAGAGGAGAGATCGGTCTCACCTACATCTTCGGAATTGGCCCAGCCACTGCCCGATACATTCTCGACAAGCATAGCATTGACCGCAATAAAAAAGTGCATGAGTGGAACGACGATGAGCTCAATGCCATCCGTTCCGTGATCACCGAAGAGCTGAAAGTAGAAGGACAGCTTCGTTCCGAAGTGCAAATGAGCATCAAGCGTCTACTCGACATTGCTTGCTACCGCGGTCTTCGTCATCGTAAGGGGCTGCCCGTTCGTGGTCAGCGTACCAAGACCAATAGCCGTACCCGTAAAGGAAAACGTAAAACTGTTGCCGGTAAAAAGAAGGCAGCTAAAAAATAATTAATAGCAGATCATCCAATCATCATGGCAAAAGCACAACAACAGCAACCCAGCGCCAAGGCCGCCGCTAAGAAAAGAGTGGTAAAGGTAGATGCCTACGGCGATGCCCACATCTCTGCCACCTTCAACAATATCATCATCAGCCTTACTAATAAGAGCGGACAGGTGATCTCGTGGAGCAGTGCCGGTAAGATGGGATTCCGCGGATCCAAGAAGAACACGCCTTATGCCGCTCAAACGGCCGCTGCCGATGCAGCCCGTGCCGCTTTCGATGCAGGTCTCAAGCGCGTAGACGTTTATGTAAAAGGTCCCGGTTCTGGTCGTGAGGGCGCCATTCGCTCGTTATCTCAGAGCGGCATCGAGGTGGTAATGATCAAGGACGTTACACCCATGCCTCACAACGGATGCCGTCCTCCTAAGAAGAGAAGGGTTTAATTGACATACGCCATTTGCGTTTCATTTTATAAAAGGGTGCGCGATTAATTTTTTAAAAGCTTTTTACCGATCGCGTCACCGGTTTTTAAAAAAGCTTAAATGAACAATCACTATGGCAAGGTACAATGGTCCTAAGACCAAGATCTCCCGTATTTTCGGGGAGCCCATTTTGGGCAATGGAAAATGGCTGGGTAAGAACAGTAATCCTCCCGGTCAGCATGGAGAAAAGCGTAAACGTAAATCGCTTGGCGAGTACGCCCTGCAGTTGCGTGAAAAGCAAAAAGCCAAATACACCTACGGGGTATTGGAAAAACAATTCCGTAAAACATTCGAAGAAGCGGCCCGTCGCAAAGGGGTAACCGGTGAGAACCTCATCCAGTTGCTCGAGGCTCGATTGGACAATACCGTATTTCGTATGGGTATTACCCCCTCTCGTCCTGCTGCCCGCCAGTTGGTCAGTCATAAGCACGTTGAGGTGAATGGTAAGGTGGTCAACGTACCCTCTTATCAATTGAAGCCCGGCGATGTGGTTACCATCAAGCTCAGCAGCAAGGAGCGCGCCTCCATTGCAGGTGCCGTTCGCGGAAAGAATCCCAAATACAACTGGCTCGATTTTAACGAGACGGCCATCAAGGGAACCTTTATCGCTTATCCCGAAAGAGAGAGCGTGCCCGAGAACATCAAGGAGCAACTGATTGTCGAATTGTACTCTAAGTAATAACGAGGAGTTTTTCCTTACCATTTAAAGTAATTAATTATGGCCATCCTTAATTTCCAAAAGCCCGATAAGATCATTCTTCAGAAAGCCTCTGATTTTAATGCGCAGTTCGAATTTCGTCCGTTGGAACCCGGATACGGTGTTACCATCGGTAACGCCCTGCGTCGCGTATTGCTCAATTCACTCGAGGGGTATGCAATTGTAGGTGTTAAGATCGAAGGCGTCGATCATGAGTTCGCTACCCTCAAGGGTGTAAGCGAAGACGTGGTCGAAATGTTGCTGAACCTCAAGCAGGTTCGCTTCAAAAAAATCGGTGACCAGGAGTTTACCTCTGAAAGGATCAGTCTCTCCATTAAGAACAAGACGGAGTTTACGGCTGCCCTTATTGGCGACAACACGCAATCCTTTCAGGTCATGAATCCCGACCTGCTCATTTGCACCCTCGATAGCTCGGCCCGCCTCGATATGGAGCTGACCATCGGTAAAGGTCGCGGATATGTATCGGCCGAAGACAATAAGCCTAAGGATGCTCCGCTGGGTTATATCCCCGTAGATTCCATCTATACGCCTATCAAGAATGTCAAGTACAGCATCGAGAATACCCGTGTTGAGCAGCGCACCGACTTCGAAAAGCTGATCATGGAAGTTGCCACCGATGGTACGATCCACCCCGAGGAAGCCGTTAAGCAAGCTTCTCGTATTTTGATCCAGCACTTGATGATCATTACTGACGAAAACATCACTTTCGATAACAAAGAAGAAAAGAAAGAAGACCTGGTCGATGAGCAAACCCTGCAATTGCGCAAAGTGCTCAAGACCCCACTCGAAGATCTCGATCTTTCGGTGCGTGCCTTTAACTGCCTGAAAGCCGCCAAGATCAATTCGCTGAGCGAGTTGGTGCAGTACGAGCAAGAAGACCTGATGAAGTTCCGCAACTTCGGACAGAAATCGCTGTCCGAGATCGAGCAAGTGCTCTCTGAAAGAGGGTTGCACTTTGGAATGGATCTGGTAAAGTTGGGGATCGATCTGAGCGAGTTTTAATATTATTCATTCACGCTCTTTGTAAAAAGGGCAACCACTGCAATTCCTGACACGGTGCAGTGTTCATAAAAACAAATGTCATGCGTCACGGAGACAAAGTAAACAACCTGGGCAGAAAGAAAGCCCACCGCGAAGCCCTGTTGAGCAACCTGGCTTGCCAGCTTATCGCACACAAGCGAATCGTAACCACTACGGCCAAGGCCAAGGCCCTGCGCGTGTATGTGGAGCCAATCATCACCAAGGCTAAGGAAAATACCACCAACCAGCGTCGTGTGGTGTTCAGCTACCTGCAAGACAAAGAGGCCGTCAAGGAACTCTTCGGTGCAGTGGCCGAAAAAGTAGCCGGACGTCCCGGTGGATACACACGCATTATCAAATTAGGATTTCGTCCCGGCGACAATGCCGATACGTCCATGATCGAACTGGTGGACTTTAACGAGATCTACGGTAAGGGTAAGGGCGAAGAAAAAGCTACGGCTAAAAAGACCCGTCGCTCGGGAGCTCGTAAAAAAGCAACCACTCCTGCAGCGGCTCCTGCTGCTACCGAAGCGGCTGCCGAAGAAGCCCCTGCTGCCGAATAATTTTAATCGATCTGATCATATCAATGCCCCTCTTGTCGAGGGGCATTTTTTTTGCGAAGACCCTGCTGTAGCGAGGCTTGCGTTTTATTCGAAGACCCTATTTTTTAGTGCAGTTCATATTTTAGGGCTTCACTGCGGGCAATGGATTATTTTTGCGCCATAAACAATGCCTATGAGATCGGTATCGGTAGGGTTGGTGCAAATGAGTTGCTCCGGCAATAAGGAGCATAACCTACATAAGGCCATTAAAGAAATTGAGAACGCTGCTGCCAAAGGAGCACAACTTATCTGTTTACAAGAACTATTTACCTCCCTTTACTTCTGTGACGTGGAGGCTTACGAAAATTTTCAACTGGCCGAATCCATTCCCGGTCCATCTACCGAGGCGTTGCAACAGGTGGCCGCCCGTTTGGGAGTGGTCATAGTGGCTTCGCTATTTGAAAAGCGCGCCGAGGGTCTTTATCATAATACCACGGCAGTCATCGATGCCGATGGAAGTTATTTGGGTAAGTACAGAAAGATGCACATTCCCGACGATCCTGCCTATTACGAGAAATTTTATTTTACGCCCGGCGATCTTGGCTATAAGGTCTTTAAAACAAAGTTTGCGACCATTGGGGTGCTCATCTGCTGGGACCAGTGGTATCCAGAGGCAGCGCGAATAACCGCGCTAATGGGCGCCGAAATATTATTTTATCCAACGGCCATTGGGTGGGCTACCAGTCAAGACCAGGCTACCAATACCGAACAGTATGGTGCCTGGCAAACCATGCAACGCAGTCACGCCGTGGCCAACGGAGTGCATGTGGTGAGCGTAAATCGGGTAGGGGTAGAGCAAAATGGGGCCATGCAGTTTTGGGGTGGCTCTTTTGTATCGAATCCTTTTGGAACGCTCTTGTGGCAGGGTTCGCACGACAAAGAAGAAACGGCCGTCATTACCCTCGATCTTTCAAAGACCGATCACTACAGAACACATTGGCCTTTTTTGAGAGACCGCCGCATCGATTCTTATCAGCCCATCACCAAGCGTTATGTAGATGAAAACTGAGCCACGTACGCCCAAAGAATTGGGATATTATTTTCCTGCCGAGTTTGCGCCGCACGCCGCCACGTGGCTTAGCTGGCCTCATAAAGAGGCTTCGTGGCCCGGCAAGATTCAGTCTATCTATCCCAGTTACGTTACGTTTATTAAAGAACTTACCAAGGGTGAGCAGGTCAAGATCAATGTGACCGATGCCCAAATGCAACAGCAGGCCACCGACTGGTTACTGCGTTTTGATGTAGATCTTACGAGAGTCGATTTCTTTCATCATCCTACCAATGATGCGTGGTGCAGGGACCATGGGCCTGCTTTTTTGATCAACCCTGCGGCCGCTCAAAAAAAAGCAATTGTAGACTGGGGATACAATGCCTGGGGAAATAAGTATCCGCCATACGATCTGGATGATGTGATCCCTACCCGTATTGCCGAGCATTACCAGATTCCCGTTTGGCATCCGGGTATAGTAATGGAGGGTGGAAGCGTGGAGTTTAACGGCGCCGGCGCTTTGCTCACCTCTACAGCTTGTTTACTGAACCCTAATCGTAACCCTCACTTAAATCAAGACAGCATAGAGCAATACTTGCGCAACTACTATGGGGTAGATCAAATTCTATGGGTCGACGAAGGTATTGTCGGGGACGATACGGATGGCCATATAGACGATACGGTGCGGTTCGTGAATGCCGACACGGTGCTGGCCACAGTGGAGTCCGACCCTGCCGATGAGAATTATGAGTTGCTGCAGACCAATCTACGGCAACTCAAAGCCATGCGCTTGTCGGGCAACCGTTCGCTCAATGTCATTGAGCTGCCTATGCCGCCCGCCCTGGTCTACGAAGACCAGCGGTTGCCTTGCTCTTATGCCAATTTCTATATTGCCAATGGCGCTGTAATTGTGCCTGTATTCAATTGCAAGCAAGACGAAACGGCCCTTCGTATAATAGAACAATGTTTTCCGGACCGCAAGGTCGTCGGCATCGATTCGGTCGATATTATCTGGGGGCTGGGAAGTTTTCATTGCCTGAGCCAGCAAGAGCCGTTGGTATAATTTGTGCACATCTTTGGGTGTTGACAGGGGTAAAAGCGTTACTTTTACGCAATTTGTTTTTACTGTAATCCCACCTCTATGCCCACCTCTTCTACTCCTGCCGTTTTAGTGCTTGCTGACGGAACGGTACATCACGGTCATGCTTTTGGCGCCATCGGTACCACCACCGGAGAGATCTGCTTCAATACCGGCATGACCGGTTATCAGGAGGTCTTTACCGATCCCAGCTATTTTGGGCAGATCCTGATTATGAATACGGCGCATGTGGGCAACTATGGTGTCAAGGAACTTGATGTGGAGTCTGACAGCATCAAAATAAGCGGACTTATTGGAAGAAATCTCGAGGCCCTCTATTCTCGTCGGCAAGCGACCGCATCGTTGCAAGATTATTTGCAGCAAAGCGGCGTGGTCTCTATTCAAGGTGTTGACACACGTTCGCTGGTCGCGCATATTCGTACCAAAGGTGCCATGAATTGTATCATCTCTTCGGAAACCACCGATATCGAAGCCTTGCAAAGCAAATTGAAAGCCGTTCCTAATATGGATGGGTTAGAGCTGGCCTCTAAGGTCAGTACCACCAAGCCCTACGAGCTCGGCAATTCCGCTTCGGACATTCGTATTGCCGTTATGGACTACGGGGTCAAGCGAAATATTTTGCAATGCATGGTAGAACGCGGCGCTCATGTAAAAGTGTTTCCGGCCCGCACATCGCTGCAAGAAGTAAAGCAGTTCAACCCCGATGGCTATTTTATCTCTAACGGACCTGGCGATCCGGCACCCATGGATTATGCTGTTTCGTTGGTCAAAGAGGTAATGAAAGAAGAAAAGCCCCTTTTCGGTATTTGTCTGGGCCATCAGTTACTGGCGCTGGCCAACGATATTCCCACCTTTAAGATGCATCACGGGCACCGCGGCCTCAATCATCCGGTAAAAAATTTGGAGACAGGTCGCTCCGAGATCACCACGCAAAACCATGGATTCGGAGTAGATCCGGCCGCAGTAAAGAAAGCCGATCATATTCAAGTTACGCATGTCAATCTCAACGACCAATCGATCGAAGGGATAAGAGTAAAGGGTAAGCCCGCGTTCTCGGTACAATATCATCCCGAGGCAACACCGGGTCCGCATGACAGCCGCTATCTGTT
>JBILFN010000076.1:0-8777 GCA_044351575.1 Chitinophagaceae bacterium | reverse complement strand
CGTGGCAAGTACAAGGTCTGTCTGGAGTATCATCTGGGCAATTGCAAAGGACCCTGCGAAGGACTACAAAGCGCCCCGGACTACGAAAGCGACCTGCAGCAGGCCGCCCATATCTTAAAAGGAGAACTAACCCCGGTAATTCGTTATCTCGAAGACCAGATGAGGAAAGCGGCCGAGCAACTGGCGTACGAGCAAGCGGCGGTCTTAAAGAAAAGAATCGATTATCTGCGGCAGTATCGCTCCCGTTCGGTAATCGCCAATGCGCGTACGCCCGATCTGGACATTTTTTCGATCAGTCACGACAAAAAAGCCTTTGTCAACTATCTGATGCTACGTAACGGGGCCATCGTGCAGAGTCATACCCTCGAAGCCGAACTTAAACTAAATGAAAGTCCCGAAGAGATCTTGTCCTTTGCCATCGCCAGCCTTAGAGACCGCTTCGAAAGCCATACCAAAGAGATCGTGGTACCCTTTACCATCGATTACCCCGATTCGACCGTAAAAATTACCGTACCACGAAGCGGAGACCGAAAAAAATTACTGGAGCTCTCGCAAAAAAATGCGTCCTACTTTATTGCCGAACAACGAAAAAGAGAGCGACTTCAACTCGATAAAAAAGTTATCGAGCCCGAAAAACTGCTGCTCGAGCTGCAGCAAGACCTGCAACTCTCCTCGCTGCCACAGCATATCGAGTGCTTCGACAACTCTAATTTTCAGGGCAGCTACCCCGTATCGGCCATGGTCTGCTTTAAGAATGCCGAGCCTAGCAAAAAAGACTATAGAAAATTCAACATAGAGACCGTACAAGGAATCAACGACTTTGCCTCTATGAAAGAGGCGGTCTATCGTCGCTATAAAAGACAGCAAGAGGAACGGCAACCCCTGCCCCAGCTGGTCATCATCGACGGAGGCAAAGGACAACTAAGCGCGGCCATGGAGGCCATTACAGAACTTGGATTGCAAGGCAGCATGACCCTGGTAGGGCTCGCTAAAAATCAAGAAGAACTTTTCTTTACCGGAGACAGCGAACCGCTTCGGCTGCCTTATCAAAGCAATAGCTTACTACTTATTCGAAGGATCCGCGACGAGGTACATCGCTTCGGTGTAAATTTTCATCGTAAGCAACGCAGCAAGGGAACCTTTAAGAACGAACTACAAGAGGTTCCGGGCATTGGGGCCCAAACCGCCACGCAGTTGCTACAACACTTTCGTTCGGTCAACAACGTACTAAAGGCATCTTTAGAAGAACTAGCCTTAGTGGTAGGAAAGATCAAGGCCAATAAGATAAAAGCCCACTTCGCCAACGCTCGATCTTAAAGTAGCATAAAAAAACCGGCGCCTTTCGGGACCGGTCTTTTAAAAAGCACCTTAGCAGAAGATCAATAAGACCAAAGGTCTTGTTCGAAGTTGAAGATCTTCTCCTTGATATTTTCGCCCTCGAGCAATTGCAAGATGGGATCCTTAATATAATTGCGGATCAATTTGTTCTGCGGATTATCGAGTGTAGACTTTACAATGTAGCTGCTGAACATGCGGCTCTCGAAGAGTTCTTCCCAGGTCATTCGATTTTGTCCCATGTTCTTGGGATTATACACTTCTGACTTTACCAGTGCGGGACGCAAATCGGGGTAATAGACCCAGAATAACGAAGAGGTACCACGCTCTTTATTGGTATTGGGAAAGTACTCGGTCTTGAGCAACCCTATGCCAAGAATGCGAACATGCATGCGGCTCGATTCGCGGTCAAAGACCCATTCTTCTTTAAGACGGATCTTGTTGATCGATTTGGGATCGAAGGACTTACGCGTTACCACGTACCCTATCACTTTATCGATCTGTTTGATATCGTATTTGGGGACCGTATCGAGACTTCCGGCCACCAGTTGCTGCACGGCACTCACGGAGAGGGGCGTTGTAAAACGATCATCCGAAAAGGCCGTTACCTCACCGTTTTGCACAGACTTCATCAACATATTGACGAAGATCTGACTACCATCATCTTCCATTGACTCGTACATGAAAACCTTGTTCATCTTTTCGCGCAGGTCAAGTTCGCGCCACACCTTTTCGGCATAGAAGGCATCGTCCCAGCGAAGATGTTCATAAGGCAGCGGAGTGCGCTGCGTCAGACTGCTCTTGTCGTAGGCATTGTCTTGGCGTAGCGATTTGCGAATAGTATTATCTGCCGTGGCGGTATCGTACTCGAATGGTAAATTGGCATACGCGTCAAAGACAGGCGCCTTGGTAGGCACCGTATCCGTTACGGCGGGGGCTGCGGGTTGCTCGGGCGTAGTGGTTGCGGGTGCACCGCCTCTGCGACGAGGCGTACGCTGCGCGCTCGCATCCGTGGCCAACAAGACCAACGTGCCAAGCAACAGAACCGATGTAAAGAATTTCAACTTCATATACTAAAAACGTTATTTGATATAATACACGAGCGAAGGCGCCTTGTTGGTGCGTCCGTCGGGTCCTTTTACGCGAATGTCATCGATGGTCACCATACGACCGGCCTGCACATACTGGTTAATGGCCGTGCGTACCTGCGAAGAGAAAGCAGCTCCTTGGTTAGGGATCGAAACGATATCATCGTCGGTGTCGCACGTGAATGTAAATCCGATCACGTCGTACTCTAATTCAAAAGGAAAATTCTTGATACCGGCACCCACACCGCCTTGTGCACGGAACGAACCGGCATTGATGTTGGCGCCACTGGGTTGCCCCCCCACAAAAGCCTGGGCCTCGGGAATGGTACGTACCCTAAAGTTGAAGGCAGAGATCTTACCGTCGATATCGATATTGATCTTGCAGTCGTCGGTTACGCTATTGACGAACACATCGTACTTACCGGGACCTTTCTTTACAAAAGTGCCACCGCCGCCCACAATGCTCAGCTTGACCTTATCGTCACCGCCACCACTGGCCGCAACGGTTACAGGATTGGGAACTCCTATGTACAATACATTCATCTTGTCTAGTCCCACCGAGGCATTGGCCTGGCCAACGATATATTCAACCTTTACTTCTTTGCGCTCGGTCTGTCCGGTATTTTGATTCGTATACGTAATTACAACGGGTATCGTGTGAGGACCTACGGCTCCACCGTCAAGTTCGCGCAAGGCGAATCCTTCTTCTCCAATGGGAACCACCGCTCCACCAATAGTGATGGTGGGCTTAGCTTCCTTACTAAAGGCGCCGATACCAGCCTTGATCTCGAGCTTCTGCCCGGGCATCAGGTAATTCGAATTCTGTCCAACGATGGCAGCGTAAGAGTCGAATACCACTTCTACCTTACCCACCTGCTCATGGCAAAATGTGACCACTTTATTTTCGGAGGTGCGAATGTCGTTTTGAAACTTGCTTAAAATACTAAGCGCTCCCACCGTGGGAGACATGTAGAAATAGGCTTCTTCCCAGGTCTTTTTACTGGAGTTCTGTGATTTTGGAGGATCCAGGTTTACCTGAAACGAGTTTGCAAATTGTGTTTGAATCTTTGGATCGATCTTCAACACCGTCTCTTTGTAGCGCTTGAGCACTTCATAGAGTTGCTTACCCTTTCCTTCCTTGACCAAAATACGCGTAGTGGCATTTTGATCGTCGTCCTTCATTTTATCACCAGAGGTAGAGGCCGCGATGATCTCTTTCTTAAGATTATCTACAAAGCCGTATGCCTCTTTGGCCAGATCGGCTACCGAGTCGGCCTTGGGCTTCCAAATGGTGGCACGGTCACGAGTGGCAGGATCGGTCAGTTTTTGTTGCAACGACGCCAGCACCTGCGTGGTCGATGCATTGACCGCCGTATTTGTTTTTTCGAGACTCTCGTTGATCGTTTTGAACGCATTGAGGATCTCGGCAGATATATTGATGGCCAGCAGCGCGGTCAACACCAAATACATGATGTTGATCATCTTCTGCCGCGGTTCTTTAGGTAATGCCATGTAAGCTCTTCTTTAAAATATTAAGCAATGAGTTGGGCCGCGGGTTTATTATGAACGACCCTGCATGGCGGTCAGCATACTGCCGTAAATATTGTTGAGACGTCCCAGGTTATTGGCCAACGTACTGATTTGCTCCTGTACCTTTTTGGCGTCTTCGGTACTGCTGACCATCGCATTCGATGCCTCGGTCAGTTTACCATAGAAATTATTGAGCGCCTTAAGATGGTTGTTGCTCTCGGCCAATTCCAGTTCGTAGATCGTGTTGAGCGAAGACAGGTTCTTGGTAAGCACCTGTACCTGGTCGTGAAAATGACGAGCCCCTTCGGTAGCATTATTAAAAGCTCCCACCGAATCGGCAGCGGCGGTGTAGGCATTCTTTACCTTATCGAGTTCGGCAGCGACCGCCTTGGTCTTTGCGGCCATCTCGCCAGAAGCAGCGGCAGCATCGGCCATGGTGTTCATGTTAGACACGGTCGTATTGAGCTGGTTAAAACTCTTTCCCAAACGGCTTAACACATCGGGATTGATATCAGCTTCCTTCATCATCTTTTCCATCTTGCCCACCACCGAAAGTTGTTCTTCGGCATGACTGGCATCTTCGATGGCAGGATACTTAATGTACAAAACACCATAGAGGGCAAAGATGAGCGCCTCCGTGGTCAGACCGATCCAAAGCCAGATGTCGGCGTCGGGAGCATGAATGATCTTACGAAGAGCACCCCAGATTACAAGGGCGGCTCCAAATGATACGCCTACGTCTACCCATTTACTTACTTTGGAAGGAATAGCTGCTGCCATAATTCGAAACGTTTAGAGGATGATTGGTTGTATTAAAAAGAATTATTTCATTGAAGTGGCCGGAAGATCGATCACGCAACGGAAGCCCACGTACGATTTGGCGGAATCTTGGTATTCGTAGGTGGCGGTACCATTTTGAATAAAGTAACCGACGTCTTTCCAGCTGCCGCCACGGGTGATCTTGCGCTTCATTAGCGGCGGATCATCCTCTTTGGCATTCCAGCGAACATCGGGGTTCATATCGTGCTGAAAGTTGTTGCGTCCTTCGTAATAGATGGTAGAGGTCCACTCGGCCACGTTACCGGCCATGCAATACAGACCATAATCATTGGGCCAATAGCTGTCGGCACGCACCGTATAAAATCCGCCGTCTTCGGGATAGTTACCGCGGCCAGGTTTAAAGTTGGCCATCAGACAACCCTTTTTGTTGCGAGTATAATAATTTCCCCAGGGGAACATGGTCTGTGAACGACCACCGCGAGCCGCATATTCCCATTGAGCTTCGGTAGGCAAACGAAAATCGGATTCTTGCGGACGCTTTTTAGCATCGAGATACGCATTGAGGTAATGTGTTCTCCACTCGCAGAAAGCCACCGCTTGCTTCCAGCTTACACCCACCACCGGATAATCTCCAAAAGACGGATGCATAAAGTAGCGCTTGGTCATGGGCTCGTTGTACGAATAAGAGAAGTCGCGGATCCACACTAATGTGTCGGGATAAATGGGCGTATCTTTTTTTACGATAAAAGAAGAGAGTGGCTTACCGGCATTCTCACGACGGGCCGCTTCTCTAAGATCGAAGACTTCTGAGTGATAAATGATCTTAGATGGATCGAGTTGCTTTTTTCCAAAGATGCGATCGTTGGGAGGAAGAATAATATCGGTGCTGCTCAGTTGCTCCATGATCTTGGGATCGTTCCATTTGAGCGAGCGGGCCTTTACCCAATCTACATGCTCTTCGCCATCAGGTCCGGCCTTAACGTAACCCATCTTGCGCGCCACCACTGAATCGCGCACCCACATTACAAATTGACGATACTCGTTATTGGTAATCTCGGTCTGGTCCATCCAGAATCCGGAAATAGAGATCGAACGATTGCGGGCGCTATAGGCATAGGCCGGGTCTTCATCGCTGGGGCCCATGCGAAAGTTTCCTTGCGGAATATAGACCATGCCGGGAGGACGTGGCAGTGTGTAGCGGGCACCGGGGGCTACGCCGCGCAACATACCATCGTTGACCATCGCAGATCCACTTTTCTTCTTGCTTCCCAAAATGCCGCATCCCGCCATCGAAAACAGGGCGATCAGGACGAGCGACAGATAACAAAGGTTCTTCATTTTCATACACTTAAAGGGTAGGGACAAATATAACACTTGGAGGGGTAGTTTTTCTTTACGTTTAATAGAATTTTTACGACCCATCGGCATGTTAAATCCCGGGTGTAAACGATGTCCAATATCGAATTATTGCCAAGCCGACTGTTAAAGTAAGATCTTTATTGCACCTTGTCGATCAACGACATAAGATCGGCAACCGTGAAAACAGGGGGCCTGCAGGCATAATCTTTACAGAGCCAAATGGCGGTTTGGGGGCCCGAATCTTTGCCCCGCAGCAACGGGAACCGCTCATCGGTCTCGGCGGCGGTCTGCAGTACCTTGCACGGAATGTACTCCCTTAAAATATTGGTTTTAAATTGATTGTGCAACTTTCCGATCACGGCGATCTCACTGGTGCCCACAACGAATTCTTGCAACAGACAGGCCCAGTTGCCAAAGGAGGTCGGGTAACGAAGGATGGCACTACCCAGCGCCTCGGTCATCTGGCGGCTTTTTTGGCCCCAGTCGGGCCGGTCGAGTAAAAGAGAAAGTTGATGCAATAGTTTGGCCATCAGTGCATTAGAAGAAGGTACCGCCCCATCGTAGACCTCTTTTTTTCGGAAAATAACATCCCCCTGCCCCTGCCGGGTAAAGAAGAAAAAAGGCGTCTCGGTATCCGAAAAAGCATCTACTATATAATTTGTTAAAGTTTCAGCTTCGTGCAGCCATTTGGCATTTCCCGTAACCTCGTGCAGGCAAATCAGCGCCTCTCCCATGTAGGCCAGGTCTTCTAAAAAGGCCGGAAAACGAGCCTGCTCTTTGTACACGTGAAACCAGTTCTGTTCGCCATCGCAAAAATGTTGCAAGAGAAAATTCATGTTGGTGATGGCAAGCGTCAGATAGTCTTCGTGGCCGGTTATCGCATAGGCCCTGGTGCACGCTTTGTTCATGAGCGCATTCCATCCCAAAATGATCTTATCGTCGAGCAACGGGCGCACTCGCTTAGCGCGCACCTGCATCAATTTTTCTTTGCATGCAGTCAGCCAATCACGAAACGATTCTTGTTGTAAACCTTGCTGTGCACAGAAAGCATCTAGGGGCGTTTGCATCCACAAGATGTTGGTGTGCTCCCAATTGCCTTCTTGACGAACGTCATAAAATCTTTTGAACAACGCAGCATCATTACCCAATACTTCTTCGAGCTCCGATGCCGACCAGGTGTAGAATTTTCCTTCGACACCTTCCGAATCGGCATCGAGGGCCGCATAAAAGGCTCCCTGTTCGCTGAGCAGCTCGCGTTGCACGAAACCCATGGTCTCTTGCACCACCCTTCGATAGTTCTTGTTTTTCGTTAGCTGATATGCTTCGGCATAGGCGACGATCAACAGCGCATTATCGTAGAGCATTTTTTCAAAATGCGGAGCCAGCCATTCGGCATCAGTAGAGTAGCGGGCAAAGCCGCCGCCCAGTTGGTCATTGAGTCCACCTAGCATCATCTTGTCGAGCGAGAGCAGCGCTTGGCGCAGCGCATTGTCGTCGCCGGTAAAATGAAAATGACGCAGCAAGAACAAGATCGTAAAGGTCTGCGGAAACTTAGGTGCCTTGCCAAAGCCTCCCCACGTGGTATCGGCCTGTTTGAGTATGGTAGCTGCGATCTGGTGCAGCGATTCTAGCGAAACAAGATTTTCGTCGGTAGCGACCTTAGTTCCAAACGAATTGGACTGCTGCAAGTGTGCCGTTAAATTATCGGCCTGCGCCAGCAACTCGTGCTTTCGCTCTTTCCAGGCTTGATCTACACCCAGCAGGGTCTCTTGCCACGATGGTCTGTTAAAGGCCCGCACCGGCGGAAAATAAGTGCCCCCGTAAAAGGGCTTTGCATCGGGGGTTAAAAAAATATTCAGCGGCCAGCCCCCCGAGCCACTGATGGTCTGCAGCGCATCCATATAAATGTGATCAAGGTCGGGACGCTCCTCGCGATCGATCTTGATGTTGATGAAATGCTCGTTCATGATGGCCGCCGTGGCCTCATTTTCGAAACTTTCTCGTTCCATTACATGACACCAATGACAGGCCGCATAACCAATGCTCACCAGTACCGGCTTGTTCTCTGCCTTGGCACGATCGAAAGCCTCTTTGCCCCAGGGATACCAATCCACAGGATTGTGCGCATGTTGCAAAAGGTAGGGAGAGGTTTCCTTTGCCAGCCGGTTTGTAAAACGGGGGTGCATCATTTGAACAACGAAGAAAGTAAGGAATGGTTGCGCAACGAATAATTTCTTCGATCGAGCATCTCTTCGATCGACTATTTCTTTGATTGGCTACTTCTTTGATTGACGAGCGCCCAAATATTGATCGAGCGCAGCGACCATGCTGGGCGCCTTGGGAGCAGGAGCCGCGATCGACAGTTTGAGACCGCTTTCCTCTACGGCCCTGATGGTATTGCTGCCAAAGGCACCGATCAGTAACTCCTGCTGTGCAAAATTGGGAAAACTGTCGAAGAGACTTCTAATACCACTGGGTGTAAAAAAACAGATCAGGTCGTACGATTTTTTAGCGAACAAGGGCTTGATGTCACAGCTCACACTACGATACATGAACCCCAGCGTAAACTCACACTGGCTGGCCTTTAGCCAATTGACGATCTCGTTATCCTGCTGATTTTCGGAGCAGACATACAGAAACTTTTCGTTGGCCTTGTGCTTGGCGACCACGTCGAGCAAACTCTTA
>JBILFN010000150.1:0-2980 GCA_044351575.1 Chitinophagaceae bacterium | reverse complement strand
ATGTTCATTTTAATACGTTTTTAAACAATAAACAGTGTCAACAGTAAACAGTACCATAAGAACATTCTACGTTGTTGCGAATCGTTCCGGACATGCAAAACTGAAAGAGCACCAATAGCCTGGCAAAGTAACACTTTTTTTTATTGCTGGGGATAATTTGTTGAGGAATCTGCAAAAAATGGAGGTAAAGTGTTGAAAAGCAAATAGCTGTAAATAAAAAAAGCCCTCCAAACGGAAGGCTTTTTTAGCAATTTCTATACAGTACTATTCAGCGATAACGTCGAAGCCTACTTCGGCGGTCTTGCCATTGCCAAAGTCGATCTGGGCTTTGTAGCTGCCCAATTCTTTTAGTTCTTCGGGCAAGCTGATCTTTTTACGGTCGATCTCGAATCCTTTTTGCTCCCGGATCGCACGCGTCAACTGAAGCGAGGTGATGCTTCCGAAGATCTTGCCGCTGGTACCTGTCTTGGCGGTCAATTTTACAGAACCCTCGTTGAGCTTGGCGATAACGCTGTTGATCTGCGCCAGCATCAGCTCTTCTTTCTTACGCACCTGCTTGAGACGCTCTTGCAGTTGTTTGTTGTTGCTGGGGCTGTTCTCGATGGCCATTTTGCGGGGCAATAAGAAATTGCGCGCATAACCATTCTTTACCTTGACCACTTCGTTGGCGGCACCCAGATTGTCTACGTCTTGAATTAAGATAATTTCCATGTTGTTTCTTTTGTTCACCGACCCAGCCTTAAGGGCTGTCTTCCTGATAAGGAGTTAGGGTGAGGTTATTTTAAAAGATCTGTTACATAAGGCAGCAGGGCCATCTGGCGGGCTTTCTTGACCGCGTCAGATACTTTGCGCTGAAACTTAAGGCTGTTTCCGCTAAGGCGACGGGGGAGCAACTTGCCTTGTTCGTTCAGGAACTTTTTAAGAAACTCCACGTCCTTATAGTCGATATAGCGAATGCCATACTTCTTAAAACGGCAAAACTTCTTGACACGTTTGTCAGATTTGATCGCCGTCAGGTATTTGATTTCGTTCTTTGCCATGGTATTAAGCCTCCACTGCTTTTTCGTTACCGGATTTTACGCCACTTCTCTTGCGTGCATTGTACTCGACGGCGTATTTGTCGAGCTTGGTGCAAAGATGACGAAGCACAGCTTCGTCGCGGAGCATCTGGATCTTCAACTTTTCATTGAAATCAGTAGCCGCGGTGTACTCCATTACCCAGTACAATCCGGTCGTTTTTTTCTGGATGGGGTAGGCCAGTGATTTCAGGCCCCATGCATTCTCAGCTACAACAGCACCGCCGTTGTCGGTTACCAGCTTCGCGTATTTTTTTTGCGCAGCCTTGAACTCTTCGTCGCTCAGAACAGGGGTGAAGATCACCATCAGTTCGTAATTGTTCATGTACCTTTTTTTTGTTTCCGGTTTGATGCGGAAAGGGTTAAAAATTCGATTTATCCCATTGGACAGAGCGGGGGTTGAGGCCGCTAAGAATCTGCGAATACAGATTTGGGGCGGCAAAGATAGGGAATTTGAAGCAGCGGGCAAGCGTGGGCAACTACTTCTTTATCTCTTTGATAACCAATATGTAGCTTGGAAAATGGTCGCTATATCCGCCCCGGTACGAATTTCCGTCCCAGGTGCGCATGGGATAGCCCTTGTAGCGGCCATTGTTCTCGACCAAAAACTCGCGGTTAAAGACCTGCTGCTTGTACAGAAAGAATCCTTTCTGCTCCTTCAAAAGCCAGGGTCTGGACAGGATGATCTGGTCGAACAGGCCCCAGGCATCTTGATAGGCAAGCGTGCCGATTCCCTTTTTATAAAGGTCCCACCAGGGGTTATATAGGGACTGTTGGGTAGAAGACTCGAGATTCGCATTGGCCCCCAAGACCTGACTAACGCTCTTATTGACGGGATCGTCGTTGAGGTCGCCCATCACCACGATCTTTGCCTGGGGCTCTGACAGAAGAATGCTGTCTATGTGCCTTCGGCACGCTTGCGCGGCAGCGATGCGTCCGGGCTCACTCCTTTTTTCGCCCCCACTTCGGCTGGGCCAGTGGTTGACGTATACATGAATGGTCTCTCCATCGAGCTTTCCTTTTACCCATAATATGTCTCTGGTGTAGTAGGCATCTTTCGAACCACTGGGTAAGGCTACATATATTTTGTCGCTCGCTTCGGGTGTAAAATATTGTGGGTTGTAGAGCAGTCCCACGTCTACTCCCCTGGCGTCTTTGGAGTCGTAGTGAACCCAACGGTAGCGTCTGCCGGCAATAAGTGGTTGCCTCACCAAGTCGCTAAGTACGGTATCGTTCTCGATCTCAGCTACCCCCAGCAGTGCAGGTCCGTCGGGGTTAAACTCTGCTCCGATCTGGGCGATCACCGTGGCCAGTTTACCCAACTTGTCTTGGTAGATGCGGGTAGTATAATTGCGAATGCCCCCCGGTAAGAACTCCTCGTCGTTGATGAGGGTATTGTCAATAGTGTCAAATAAATTCTCGAGGTTATAGAAGGCCAGTACGGCCGATCTGTATTGTTTGGTTTGCGCCAGCAAGCCGCCCACGCATAGAAAGGTGCCAATGAGAAATATGATTTTTTTCATGAAAGCCACTAAGCGTTGCGAATGTACAGAAATTGAATGGCGTGTCATCGTTGACGATCTATTTGATGTTATTGTTATGTGTCTAACTTTTAGTATTTATGCCGGCCGATCCTAATAAATTTGATCGCTCGCTTAAACCAAACTACATGCGATTGTACCCGCTACTGCTTCTGGGACTGCTGGCCAGTACTCCTTTGATGGCCCAGATCGACTCCACGTCTCGTAAAGACAGCTCACTGATCGAAGAGATCAAGGATGGCATCTTGGATAATATTCCTACGGTATCGATCGACGATAACGATCTGGGTGACGGAGGTAACCAAAATGTCTCTTCGCTTCTTACGGCCGGACGCGATCCTTTCTTTTCGGCGGCTGCCTTTA
>JBILFN010000075.1:0-8792 GCA_044351575.1 Chitinophagaceae bacterium | reverse complement strand
AGTATCGCTGTCTTGGGCCAGTACGCCGCCCAACACCGATCTGAATTGACCGGCAGGTGCGGTTCGCGGATGCAACTGCAGTAGAATGCGATTCTTTTTTGTTCGTAAGAGTTGCAGTGCCTCTTCGTTAAATGAGGGGGCCATCAGTACTTCAAAGAAAATATCCTGAATAGAGGCTGCCGTCTCTTTGTCGATTGGTCGGTTACAGACCAGTACACCTCCAAAAGCACTTTCCGGATCGCCGGCCAGGGCTGCTTGCCACGAAGCAAATACGGTTTTGCGCAGTGCCAAGCCACACACGTTATTGTGTTTGATGATGGCAAAACAGGGCTCTTCGAATTCGCCGATCAATTGCAGCGCTGCGTCTATATCGAGTAAATTATTGTAGGAAAGCTCTTTGCCGTGCAATTGTGTAAAGAGTTCTTCGGTGTGGCCATAGAATAAAGCCCGCTGGTGCGGATTTTCCCCATATCGCAAGGAGCGAGATGTGCCGATGGCTTTTACAAATCCGGTGGTGCCCTGCGGATCGAAATACTGTGCAATGGCAGCATCGTATTGGGCTACGATGGCAAAGGCATGTGCCGCCAATTGTTTTCGCTGTTCCAGGGTAATTTTTCCTTGCTGATCGATCAATAGCTGACGAACAGTGTCGTATTCTTTTTTCGCGGCAATGACCGTTACGTCAGCAAAGTTCTTGGCCGCTGCTCTGATCATCGATGGTCCTCCGATATCGATTTTCTCTATGATGGCTTTTTCGTCGTTGGTGGCCGCCACGGTCTCTTCGAACGGATAGAGATCTACAATGACCAGATCGAGCGTCGGTATGTTGTATTGCTGCATCTCTTGTACATGCGTGGCATCGTTACGCTTTCCCAGAATGCCGCCAAATACAGAAGGGTGCAAGGTTTTGACCCTTCCTCCTAATATCGAAGGATATCCGGTCAATGTTTCGACCGGTACAACAGGTACCCCCAGCGAGGTAATGAATTGTTGCGTGCCCCCGGTCGAGTAAATGGTCACTCCCAGTTGATGCAATTGGTGAATAAGGGGTTCTAATCCGTCTTTGTAAAAGACGGAGATCAGTGCGGTTCGAATTTGTTTGTCCATTGGTAAAAAGGGTACTGGTAAGAAGGGGCGAAGGTACTTTATCGAAGGGAGCTTACAAAGGCGCCTGTGTTCTTTGTATCATGAACGGAAATACCCAGACTATCCAGTAGTCGACCCCAACGTGCGCGTGTGCGGGGGCCCACCGATCCATCGATGATGACCTTTCCGATCCGGCGCTGGTGAACCCAGTCTTTTCCATCGTAGGGGGCATTGCGGTTGATCACTAACAGGTCGATCAAGGTCGAGTCGGGTGCGGGTGGGATGCGCTGCTTATCGGCCATCCATATTCTTTTGTTGCCCAGGAGAAACTGTTGTCCTGGTAACAAGGGGATGGTCTTACGGACACCAAGGGATAGTCGTGCCTGTCTGAGGATGTTGGTAAGCTGGACTTGATCTTTGCATAACGCGCTGTCGATAATGCTGTAGCAATTTGTTCCTGTGACCCAATCGATGGCAGTACTGCCCGGCAACTGGTAGATGACGATCAGTTCTTGCCGACGTTGCAGGTATAGCCGACCTCCTTGCCAGCAGACCAATGCAAGACCGGTGAGTAAAGAAAGCGTACGACCGGCTTTGCTTTGATTGATGAACCAATGTAAAAGCGCTAACAGAAAAATAAATAAGAGGATGGTTTCAACTAGCTCCCAGTGCAGCTCGGTCAGTAACAGCCCGGGAATACGCTCTACTTCTCTAATGAATTGATTCATGAGCTCGATTGACCATGCGATGGCTTTTCCGACAAGGGTGGCCGGTGTGGGAAAAGGGCTAAGGGCCAGTAATAGCAATAATGCCGTCAACACTAAATTGGAGAGTGGAACAGCGACTAGGTTGCCAATTAGAAAGGCACCCGGAAACTGATGAAAATGATAGAGTGAAAGAGGTGTCGTAAGCCATTGGGCCGCGATGCTGACGGCGATCAGCTGTCCGGGCGCATGCCACCACATACGAGTGTGGCTTAGTCGTCTCGACAGGTACCTTCCTAAAAGCAGAATTCCGGTTACGGCCGCAATTGAAAGTTGAAAGCCAAGGTCCCAAAGCCAAAACGGGTCATAGCATAGCAACAGAAAAGTAGAGACCATCAGGGTATTCAATGCATTTCCCTGGCGGTGCAGTATTTCTCCCATGGTAACTGCACTAAACAAGAGGGTGGCCCTGAGCAGAGAGGGGGCGCCCCCGGCCAATAAACTAAATAGCCAGAGACTACCCAGTATCAAAAGTTGGGTCAATCGTTGTACGAGCCTCCAACGTTGCAAGGGTCGCAAACACCAATTGAGCAGACCTCCAATCAGCGCCAGGTGCATACCCGAGATAGCGATAATGTGAATGACGCCGGTGTTGCTGTAAGAACGACTAAGTGCGGGGTCAAGGTCTTGCCGATAGCCGATCAACAGGGCTTGGGCCAATCCCGCCGCAACAGAATCGGTAATGTAACGGTATAGTATGGCGAGTATCTTTTTTTTGAGCAGCGATAGGTTTCGTTGAAGCACAAAAGGGGCGCGGCTGGGAATTACCCAATACTCGCCCGACCGCAGGTATAAGCGATGTGTGATCCCTTTCATCAACTGTGATTGTTGCCAGTTGCGCTCGCCGGGATTCTGCGGAGGGGCTATCGACTGCGGCGGGCGATCCGATCGCAGTGTATCGCCCGGACGAATACGCAACGCCTGTTGATCTTTGGGTAGATAGACCTGCAGTTTTCCCTGCTGCGAATACCGATGGTTGTTGCGGTATCGTGCAAGTACCGTTGCCGTAAGAGCATAGCTGCGTTTTTTTTCTGTCGGTTCCTCGTCAGCGATATATTCCCAGATAAGGGAGTTATCGGCTGCTGCGACGTTACCCAGCCACTTCGAATTATTTCTTATATCGTTTTGGATGCAAAGGCAAACGCCTGCCAGAAAAAAGAGTGAACCACCAGCTACTAGCGAAAGCGATCCGGTAATGTTTGGCAACCGATCGCTACCGAACCAAATGACAAGCCATGTAACCGTGGTGAATACCGCCACCGCTAAAAGATGCATGAGTGATAAGGAGGTATACCATTGGTAAATGATACCGGCCGAAAGAGCAAGCACCGGTCGCAGTGCGGGAGTGCGGTACCAATAGTACAGCAGGTTGGGGTGCATGAACAAAAAGATAGCGGCTGTCCATGCCAAATGCCAGCGTTAAACCACCGGCCTATTTGCTTAAATACATACTTCTGTCTTTGTAGAGTTGACGGAAGTAGGGATCGCGCAGGTTATCTATAAAGCGAATGGCCTCGCCGGTCGATTTCATTTCGGGCCCCAACTCTTTGTTTACGCCCGGAAATTTATTGAAGCTAAATACAGGTTCTTTGATCGCAAATCCGGTGAGATTCTTTTTAATGGTAAAATCGCGCAGCTTGTGCGTACCCAACATCACCTTGGTGGCAATATTCAGGTAGGGAATCTGGTAGGCCTTGGCAATAAAGGGCGTAGTGCGTGATGCGCGGGGGTTGGCCTCGATCACAAACACCTTTCCGTCCTTTATGGCAAACTGAATGTTGATAAGCCCGCGAATCTCGAGCGACCTGGCAATTTTTTCGGCATACTCCTCCATCTTCTGTACGATGAGTGGAGATAAATTAAAGGCCGGTAGTACGGCATTGCTGTCTCCTGAATGAATACCGGCAGGCTCGATATGTTCCATTACGCCCATCACATGAAAGTCATCTCCGTCAAAGATGGCGTCGATCTCTGCTTCTTGGCAGCGGTCCAGAAAATGATCGATCAGAATTTTATTACCCGGAATATGCTTGAGCAAACTCACTACGGCGCGCTCTACTTCTTCGTCGTTTATCACGATCCGCATCCGCTGTCCGCCCAGAACGTACGAAGGTCTTACCAATACGGGATAACCCACTTTGTTGGCCACGGCCACGGCATCATCTACCGACCAGGCTGTTCCATATTCAGGATAAGGGATCGACAATGCCTTTAGCATGTCGCTAAAGCGACCCCGGTCTTCGGCAATATCGAGGCTGTCGAACGAAGTACCGATAATGCGAATCCCTTTTTTGTGTAATCGCTCCGCTAACTTAAGTGCCGTTTGTCCACCCAGCTGCACAATAACGCCCGCTGGTTTTTCATGTTCGATGATCTCCCACAGATGTTCCCAATAAACGGGCTCGAAATAAAGTTTGTCGGCCATGTCGAAATCGGTCGAGACCGTTTCGGGATTACAGTTGACCATAATGGATTCGAAGCCGGCCTCTTTGATGGCGAGTAGTCCGTGTACGCAGCAGTAATCGAACTCGATGCCCTGACCAATACGGTTGGGGCCCGAGCCGAGTACGATTATTTTTTTCTTGTCACTTACGATGCTCTCATTGTGATGTCCTCTTTCGAACGTCGAGTAGAAGTAGGGGGTCTTGGCCTCGAACTCGGCCGCACAGGTATCTACCATCTTGTACACGCGCGTAATGCCCAGCTTCTTTCTTTTTTCATAGACGGCCTCTTCATCGCCATTACGAATAATACGGGCGATCTGTTCGTCACTAAAGCCATGCAGCTTGGCTTTTTCGAGTAACGATTCGGGGATATCGTCCATACTGTAATTCTCCAATTCCTTTTCGATGGCCACGATCTTTTGGATCTCGAACAAAAACCAGCGGTCGATCCCATTGGTAGCCTTAGAGATCGATCCTACCGAAATGCCGGCTTGCAAGGCGTCCTTGATGCGAAACAGGCGATCCCATTTTGGTGTCTTGATATATTCTAACAGCTCTTCGGCGCGCATCAGGCTCTTTCCATAGTACCCCAATCCCACCGCGTTGTTCTCTAAGCTCTGACAGGCCTTTTGAATGGCCTCGGTAAAACTTCGTCCAATGCCCATTACCTCGCCTACGCTTTTCATTTGCAGGCCCAGCGTATCGTTGGCCCCTTTGAACTTGTCGAAATTCCAGCGGGGTATCTTGACGATCACATAGTCGAGCGCAGGTTCGAAATAAGCCGAAGTGGTTTTGGTAATTTGATTTTGCAATTCATCTAAGTTGTAACCAATGGCCAGTTTGGCAGCGATCTTGGCAATGGGATAACCGGTGGCTTTACTGGCCAATGCCGAAGAGCGGCTTACACGCGGATTGATCTCGATGGCAATGATCTCTTCGGTCTCGGGGTTGAGGGCAAATTGAACATTGCACCCGCCGGCAAAGTTGCCCAGATCGCGCATCATCCGAATGGCCGTGTTGCGCATCAGTTGCATCGCCGTATCGCTGAGTGTCATGGCCGGGGCTACTGTAATGGAGTCGCCCGTATGCACACCCATCGGATCGAAATTCTCTACCGTACAAATAATACAGACATTGTTGGCCGCGTCGCGCAGCAGTTCCAACTCAAATTCCTTCCAGCCCAGGACCGCTTTTTCGACCAGCACTTCGTGAATGGGTGAAGCCTGCAATCCCCGGTTGAGCGCTTCGTCGAGGTCCTCTTTATCGTGTACAAATCCCCCTCCCGTTCCTCCCAGCGTAAATGAAGGTCTTATTACCAGTGGAAAGCCGATCTCTTGGGCAAATTCCTTTCCTTCCAAAAAAGAGTTGGCGGTCTTGGCCGTGGCCACCGTTACCCCCAGCTCGATCATCCATTGTCTGAATTTTTCGCGGTCTTCGGCCTTGTCGATGGCTTTGATGTCAACACCTATCAATCGAACGTTATATTGTTTCCACAGACCCAGTTCTTCGGCTTCCTTGGCCAGGTTGAGTGCCGTTTGTCCCCCCATGGTGGGCAACACCGCATCGATCTGGTTTTCTTGCAAGATCTTTTCGATGCTCTCAACGGTAAGTGGCAAGAGGTATACCCTGTCGGCCATCATTGGATCGGTCATGATGGTGGCCGGATTGCTGTTGATCAAGATCACTTTGATGCCCTCTTCGCGTAAACTGCGGGCCGCCTGGGTTCCCGAGTAATCGAACTCACAGGCTTGTCCGATAATAATGGGGCCCGATCCTATGATCAGTACAGAGCGGAGGGAAGTGTCTTTAGGCATTTTTTATTTTTTCGCGGTAGGGCGTTAAAAAAAAACAAATTGTGCAAAGCTAAGGAAATGCGGTTGTTTTTGTTCAACTGTCCGTCGGTATTTTCTTTGCGGAACCCTGCTATTTTTGCGCATGCGCAGATTATTGTTTGGGGCAGTTTGTCAATTGTTATTAGGGGCGGCCTTCTCCCAGTTGCCCCGCTATCCTCAGGGGTACTTTATCAACCCGATGCCTATTCCTATGGAACTCACGGCCAATTTTGGTGAGTTACGCAACAATCACTGGCACATGGGGCTCGATATCCGCACCGAGGCCCGCGAAAATCTTCCGGTCAGGGCGGCAGCAGCCGGACATATCTCATTTATAGGGGTCAGGCCCCTGAGTTTTGGACGATTTATCGTTATCGATCATCCCAACGGGCTCTCGACCCTCTATGCGCACCTGAACGATTTTGCCCCAGCCATTGAGGACTATGTAACCCGCCAACAATATGCGCAAGAATCATGGGCCGTAGAGCTGCGACTGACTCCCGGTCAGTTTCCGGTTCGGCAAGGGCAGCTTATTGCCTACAGTGGCAATACCGGTGGATCGGCGGGTCCACACTTGCATTTTGAGATCATCGATACCAAATCTTCGAAACGACTTAATCCATTGTTATTCGGATTTCCACTGCCCGACCGGGTAGCTCCTGTTATCAAATCGCTTGTGGTCTATGATCGCAGCCGAAGCCTGACCGATCAGCGTCCACAAGTGATCGCCTTAAAAAAAACCGCCACAGGCTATCAACTGGCCGGCGGACCCTTGCTCAAGACCTCATTGAGCCAACTCAGCTTTGCCATCCAGGCATTCGATCAGGTAAGCGGCTCCCCCAACCCCAATGGTATTTATGCGGCTTCGGTATCGCTCGACGATAGGCCGATAGCGGGCTTTACCATCGATAGCATCGATTACGAGCAGACCGGTTATATCAATGCCCACATCGATTATGCACACAAACAGCGTGGGGGCGCCCTTTACCAGCATCTGTCTCCTTTACCCGGCGAGGCCAGCGGCATCTATAAAAGATATTCGGATAATGGAGTGATCACGTTGACCGATACGTTGCAACATGGGGTGATGATCAGGGTCGAGGATACCTATGGTAATCGTTCGCTGATCTCTTTTCAACTCCAACATAAGAATACGTCGGTCGTTACGGCTGCCGCTCGTCCTGCTGTGGCCTCTCTTGGCAAGATCGAACAGCAGCCGTCGTATATGCTGCCCGATCAGCCATTTTCTTTTAAGCGTTCCGATGTAGAGTTGAGTGCTGCGGCAGGTGCGGTCTATGACAGTGTTCCTTTCGAGTACCAGGCAGATGCCGGTCCGTTATTGCCACCGGCCATTACGCGAAGACATCGGTTCAATAGCACGGCGTGGCCATTGCACAGCGACGTGCAGCTAAAGCTAAAAGCGGCACGACCGATCGAAGAGAGGCTTCAACACAAAGTAGTGATGCAGCGGAGTTGGGGGTCGATCAAAAAAACAAAGCCTGCACTCTATCAACAAGGGTGGATCGTGGCCTCCTTTGATGACTTTGGGTATTTTCAAGCCTATGTCGATACACTGCCGCCCGATGTTCGGTTACCGGGCAGCGGCGACACCATCGATCTAAGCGCCAGCCGAGCGATCGTTTTTACGCCCTCGGATAATTTTGGGATTATTCGTTCGTTTCGAGCCGAACTAAATGGTCAATGGCTGCGTTTTACCAACGATAAAGGCCGTAGCTGGGTCTATCGTTTCGATGAACGATGTCCGTACGGCACACATCAGCTGACCGTAACGGTACAAGACGGAGTAGGTAACCAGACAACGCGCAGTTGGTTCATCAAGCGCTCTCCTTACCGCCCTCCTGTAAAAAAGAAATGATACAGTGCTACACGAAAACGCTAAAAAAACTCACCCACACCTTTTCATCATATGACCCCTTTACAGCCGGGCGATAAGGCCCCCTCTTTTAGCGCGATCGATCAGGACGGAAAAAAAGTTACGTTATCTTCTTTCAAGGGAAAGAAACTGATCTTGTATTGCTATCCCAAAGATCTTACCGCAACCTGTACCGTGCAGGCTTGCAATCTTCGCGATCATCACAAGGTCTTGCTCAAAAAGGGATATGTGGTGGTCGGTGTTAGCCCCGACGATGCTGCACTGCATCGAAAGTTTCGCGAAAAGCATGACCTCCCTTTTACCTTACTGGCCGATACCGATCAAAAGATCTTGAAGGCCTATGGGGTGTGGGCAGAAAAATCGATGTACGGCAGAAAATATATGGGAGTGTTGCGCACTACGTTCATAATCGACGAAAAAGGGATCATCGAACGCGTTATTACCAAGCCTCGCAGCAGTGAGCATGCCGCTGAGATACTCGATTCTGCCTATTGATCGGGCAGTAGCCATTCGATCGAACCATTCGCAAATGCGGACGGCTCTTCGTAGAGCAGTAGTTCGCCATTCTCGGTAACTCCCTTTACCACGGCATTGATAATTCGGTTGCCAATACGAAAACGGGCACTTTCGTCTTTTTTGTAGAGCCGCCGTTCATATTCCTGGTGCAATAAGGCTGTTTTTTGATCTTGCAGTTGTTCGAGTCGCACTTGTAAATACGAGCAGAGACTTCTGGCTAACGAACAGGGGTCTTGCTCGGTTGCTGTGATCTGAA
>JBILFN010000009.1:0-25861 GCA_044351575.1 Chitinophagaceae bacterium | reverse complement strand
GTTCGGTTCGGGCAACACCATCAATTATAAAATTGCCATCTTACCCGGTTCCGATACCACACATGCATTTTACCAGGCCCTGCGGCAGCATCCGTCTGTACAACTGGTCAGTTACGACGATAGCACAGCCTTGCAACAAGCGCTGATCAAAGGAAAGCTCACTGGCACCTTGTTACTTACCAGAAGGACGACCGCCGATACCGCCGGAGAAAAGGTGCGGGTTCAATTTTTTTCTACTACTGCCAGTGGCCCTACCATTGGTCCTTTTTTAACGTTGCTCGATTATATTAGGCTAAAGGGAATGGCTGCTACTATGCCCGAGGGAATTGTTAGCATCGATCGCCCTGTAATACGCGAGGTCAGAAAATATAGGCCCATTGACTTTGTATTGCCCGGGCAACTGGGTTTTTCGATCTTGTTCTCTACCTTATTCGGTATTGCATTTACTTTTTACGGCTTGCGGGAACAAGGCGTGCTAAAACGATTCTTTGCCACGCCCATACATCGCATTCATATTTTGATCGGGATCGGCATTAGCCGCATCTTTTTTCAATTGCTGAGTGTGCTTGTGCTGCTGCTCTTTGGTCATTGGGTACTCGACTTTACGTTGCAAAATGGCTGGCTAAGCGTGGCGCAGATCGTCTCCTTTACGGTATTGATGTTACTGCTGTTGATGGGGGTTGGACTCATCTTTAGCAGTATTGCCAAGACCGATGCCACCATTCCGCTGTTGATCAACCTGTTTGCCTTGCCGCAAATGCTGCTATCGGGAACGTTCTTTTCCGTAGAGGTGTTTCCACAATGGCTGCAACACATCTGCGATGTGCTGCCACTCAAACAATTCAACGATGCCGTTCGAAAGATCTCTTTCGAGGGGTTGGGTTGGCTCGATTGTGGTAAGGAGTTTGGTATTCTGATGTTATGGTTGGTGCTGGTCTATGCTCTTCTCTCGAGACTGCTCCGTTGGGAATAATAGTTACTCTTATGCGTAGTGTATCGTTTTTTCTAGCTAGTCTGCTGATCTTGTTTTTGCTGATTACCTGTATCGGTTTATTTCTTCCGGCGCATGTAACGATCTCAAGGGCCGTCGATATTACGGATACTCGTGCTTCGGTTTATGCCTATGTTTCTGATCCGGTTCGTTGGAGGCAGTGGTTTCCGAGTGCCGCCAACTGGCCAGTGGTAACTGCCGGTGACCGGACGATTGGTTTGCGTACGCCGAATGGTAATTTACTGCTGATTCGCTCAAAAGACGATAGTACCGTTCTTGTAAAAGGGCTGGAGGCTGCCTCTGTCGATAGCGATATGGGCTTTCGCCTGATCGGGGCCCCGACCGATAGACAGGTTACCGTGCAGTGGTATATGAATTTTTATTTCGACTGGTATCCGTGGGAACGATTTTCGAGTCTGCTGCTCGAAAATAAATTCGGAACAATCATGGAGCAGGGGTTAAGGCAATTAGAGCAGCAGGTTCAGTCGGCAGCCCCTACGAACTGAAGGTTCCGCATGATCCCTTTGTAGCCCGGTCGCATAAGGGGAGAGTCCTTGAATGTTTTTTTAAAATTCTCTTCGGACATCATCATCCATTCCCGGGTGCTGAGGTTCAATACTTCGGGTATAGGGGCAAAGGCCGGTTCGCGGCCAGGTGTACTAAATCGGTTCCAGGGGCAAACGGTCTGGCAGGTATCACATCCGAACATCCATCCCTCCATTTTTTCTTTTGCCTCGGTTGGCAGTAGCTGGTCTTTTAATTCGATGGTGTAATAAGAAATGCATTGTTGTGCCGCAATGGTCTTATCGGGTAATATCGCATCGGTGGGGCAGGCATCGATACAGCGGGTACAGCTGCCACAATAATCTTTTGCGAACGGATCGTCATAGTCGAGCAAAAGGTCGGTGATGAGTGTGGCGATAAAAAAGAAAGAACCACTTTTTTTATTGATGAGATTTCCGTTCTTTCCTACCCAACCCAGCCCACTGCGTACGGCCCAGCTGCGCTCCAGAACGGGTGCCGAATCGACGAATCCGCGACCTGTAATGGCGCCGATATTTTCTTGCAGTTCGAAAAGTAATTGCTGCAGCTTTGATTTGATCACCAGGTGATAGTCCTTTCCCCAGGCATACGTAGCAATCTTGGGAGCCTGTGGCTGTTGTTGTGTGTCGGGAAAGTAATTCATGAGCAGGGTAATCACCGACCGGGCGCCGGGCACCAGTCGGGTAGGGTCGATACGCAGGTCAAAATGATTTTCCATATACTTCATCTTGCCATGCATTCCCTGTCCAAGCCATTTCTCCAAGCGACGGGCATCTTCGTCGAGGGGCATTGCCTTGGCAATACCGCAGTAAGAGAATCCCAGCCGCAGCGCTGTTTCTTTGATCAAACTGGTATGTTGCGACAAGGACTGCACGTAGATGCGGTGTTACTGGCAGCGGTTTGTGTATTGGCGATCGATAAGGGCTTTTATCTCGAAGTGTAAATCGGCCTTCTCATCTTTTAATTTATTTTTTGTGATCACCAGGTAGGCATAGCCTCTGCAGGTATCTACCATGGCCCATCCCCCGTAAAGTCCGGGGGCGCAAAGTGCCACCGGGGTGCCGTTGTCATTGTCCAATACCCACGCACCGTGCGCATAACCGAGGCGTTGCTCTCCAATAGGATTATAGACCACCTTTGAGGCAGACGCCTGTAGTTGAAGCAGGTCCTTTACAGAGGCTTCGGTTAAAAAGGGAAGTTGATTTACTTTTCCTTTGTTGAGCAGCATGCGCAGAAACTTCAGGTAATCGTCGGCAGTAGATTGCGCACCTGCCGAGGGGTCCAGGGCGCCACCGCTCAGATCGGTAAAGCTGGTGCGTCGCATGCCCAGCGGGGTCAATAGTTTTGATTTAATGAGGATGTCGAATTTCTTTTTGGTAACCACCTCTGCGACTCGTCCTGCGATATTGATGCCTACCGATGTGCTATACCAGCATTCCGTTCCGGGTTTGGTTCGAATGTTCAGTTTAACCAACTCATTGACCTCCTCTTCGAGCGTATTGTATTTTTTTCGTAGCCCTCCGGTCAGCGATCTTTCTTTAGGCTCAATGCCGGTCATTTGGCTCAGGCAATGACGGATCGTGATATATCCTTTAAAATACTTGCCGAACTCGGGCAGGAATTTTTGTACCGGATCGTCGATGGAGAGTTTTCCTTCTTCGGCCAGTTTAAAAAGTAAGGCTGCGGTCAACCACTGGCTACTCAAAAAAACAGGAGCTTGCGATTTGGCCGTAAAGGTTTTTGATTCCATCGATAACAACGTGCTATCGGCCGTTGAGAGCACGAATACGAACTCTTCTTCGAGCTCCTTTGCATTTGCGGTCATCTTAGCCTTTACGGCGTTCCAGTCGGGCTGGGCGTGTACGGACAGGGAGCTCTGCAACAATAGCAGAAAAATCAGCCCGCCTATGACGTTCGTGCAGATACTGGCGAAAAAAAATGACAAACTTTCTGTTCGCAGGCGAGATATCATTTGCTGAATGATTTTTGAGAGGGTTTAGGGAGTCGAACGGACTGTTCGGTTAAAAGTACAAACTAAAAAACTATCATATTGTTATGAATCTGTCGAATTTTACCATTAAAGCGGCCGAAGCCATACAGCAGGCCCAGCAGCTGGCCTTTAACGCCCGGCACCTCTCCATAGAGACAGCGCATTTGCTCAAGGCTCTATTGGAGCAAGCAGATTCGCCAGTGGAATATCTGTTAAAGAAAAATAATGTAACGCTCAATTTGGTGCAGACCAAGTTGCAAGAGCTGATGAATGCGTTGCCTCGCACCGAGGGCGAGCCTGCCCAGCAGATTAGCCGCGAGGGCAACAATGTTATCTTAAGGGCCGGTGCCGTACTAAAGAATTTTCAGGATGAGTTTATTACGCCCGAGCATGTGTTGCTGGCCCTCGTTCAGGGCAATGACGACACCGCAAAGTTGCTTCGCAATGCCGGTTTAACCGAGCAGGGATTGACGGCGGCCATCAAAGAGCTTCGTAAGGGGGCAAAAGTAACTTCCTCTACCCAGGAGCAGTCATTTCAGGCACTCGAAAAATATGCCCGTAATCTGAACGAGGAGGCCCGTCGCGGAAAACTCGATCCCGTAATTGGGCGAGATGAAGAGATCAGAAGAACGTTGCATATTTTATCTCGTCGCACCAAGAACAATCCCATTTTGGTGGGAGAGCCCGGCGTTGGAAAGACCGCCATTGCCGAGGGAATCGCACACCGCATCGTCAATGGCGATGTACCCGAGAACCTTCGCTCAAAGTTGATCTATGCACTCGACATGGGTCAGTTGATCGCGGGTGCAAAATATAAGGGAGAGTTCGAAGAGCGGTTAAAGGCAGTCGTTAAAGAGGTGGGTCAATCGGATGGAGAGATCATTCTTTTTATTGATGAGATCCATACCCTGGTGGGTGCCGGAGGCGGCGAAGGCGCAATGGATGCGGCCAATATCCTAAAACCGGCGTTGGCGCGTGGAGAGTTGAGGGCCGTTGGTGCTACCACGCTCAATGAATACCAAAAGTTCTTCGAAAAGGATAAGGCGCTCGAAAGACGTTTTCAAAAAGTACTTATCGAGGAGCCCACTCCCGAAGATGCCATTTCTATTCTTCGCGGACTCAAGGATCGCTACGAGACGCATCACCACGTACGCATCAAAGACGAAGCGATTATGGCGGCGGTGGAGTTATCGCATCGCTACATTACCGATCGTTTCTTGCCCGATAAGGCCATCGACCTGATCGATGAGAGTGCAGCCAAGCTGCGTTTGGAAATGAATTCGATGCCCGAAGAGCTCGATACGCTCGAAAGACAGATCCGTCAGCTCGAAATAGAAAGGGAAGCGATAAAGCGCGAGAGTGACGAGGGTAAATTAAAGGAGTTAAGCACCGAGCTGGCCAATCTGGCCGTGCATCGCGATACACTCAAGGCAAAGTGGACCGAAGAAAAAGAACTGGTCGAACAATTGCAATCTGCAAAGGCGACCATTGAGCAACTTCGCCAGACCGCAGAGCGGGCCGAGCGTGAGGGCGATTACGGAAAGGTGGCAGAGATCCGCTACGGAAAGATCAAGGAACAAGAAAAAAACGTAGAGGCGCTCAGCGAGCAACTTAGTCAGTCTGCCGAAAAACGTCTTTTAAAAGAGGAGGTAGATGCTGAGGATATCGCTGAGACCGTTGCCAAAGCCACCGGTATTCCGGTTAGTCGTATGATGCAGTCCGAAAGGGAGAAGCTTTTGCATCTCGAAACAGAATTGCACCAGCGAGTGGTAGGACAAGACGAAGCTATTACAGCGGTTGCCGATGCAATTCGTCGCAGCAGAGCGGGTTTGCAGGATCCTAAAAAGCCCATCGGGTCATTCGTGTTCTTGGGTACCACCGGTGTCGGAAAAACGGAATTGGCCAAGGCGCTTGCCGAATTATTATTTGATGATGAGGCGATGCTTACCCGCATCGATATGAGCGAGTATCAAGAAAAACACACGGTGAGCAGACTAGTCGGGGCTCCTCCCGGCTATGTCGGATACGAAGAGGGAGGGCAACTGACCGAAGCCGTTCGACGCAAGCCCTATAGTGTGGTATTGTTGGATGAGATCGAAAAGGCACATCCGGACGTGTGGAACATATTATTGCAGGTGCTCGACGACGGAAGGCTGACCGATAGTAAAGGACGAGTGGTCAATTTCCGGAACACCATCATCATTATGACCTCCAATATCGGCAGCCATCTGATTATGGACGCCTTCGATTCGGTACACGAAGAACATGAGGTCGAAGAAGCTACGCACAAGGCAAAAGAGGAGGTGATGCAACTGTTACGACAGACCATCAGGCCCGAGTTGCTCAACCGGATCGACGAGATCATCATGTTCAATCCGTTGCTTCGAAAAGAGATCATGGGAATCGTACAGATCCAGCTGGAGGCCCTCAAGAAAATGTTGCACCAGTCCGGCATTACGATCGATTTTAGTGACTATGCCTTGCGTTATTTGGCCGTGCAAGGTTTTGATCCGCAGTTTGGGGCCAGACCACTAAAAAGGCTGATCCAAAAAGAGATCATCAACCCGCTCAGCAAAAAAATGCTGGCCGGCGAGATAGACAAATCGGCACCCGTGCTGGTGGATGTTTTCGACAACACCGTGGTGTTTCGCAACGGGGTGACAAAGGTCATTGGGCTACTGCCATAGCCCCTTTATCTTGTCGGGCGCAAGGGTCGGTGCCCCTGCGATGCTTAAGCTGGCAGGGGTTTTTACTCAACATAAAATAACCTTCATAAATATTTGATAATCAATATAATTGTTTAAATATGTTAAATATATTATAAGCGGCGGTTAAACGGGATAAAAACCCCCTATCTTTAGCCGCAGCCGGGTTGCAAAAAAGATTCGTGCAAGTGCTCAACCCAACACACTAACAGTTGTTATTATTTATGGCCGGTTGTCTAACCGGCAAAACAAAACAAGATGGCATTTAAAAAGGATGATGTTGTAATTATAGAGCCCCGCGAGATTTTTGTGGGTAAGAAAGATGCGCCCGTCACTTTAATGGAGTTTGGAGAATACGAAAGTGAAGAATGCGCCAAGGTAAATGAGGTCGTAAAACAATTACTGGAAGAATTCGAGGGCAAGATAAAATTTCAATTCAGGCATTTTCCGCTGACCCTTATTCATCAACGAAGTCTAAAGGCCAGCGAGTCGGCGGTGGCGGCTGCACAAGAAGGAAAGTTCTGGGAAATGCACAATGTGCTTTTCAGTAACCGGAGAAACCTGGGCACTACCAGCTTAAAGTTGCATAGTAAAGAGGCCGGTGTAAAAAATAAGAAATTCCTGGACGATCTGGTCAATGGCGTCTATGGTTGGCAAGTACAAGACGACCTCAAGGAAGGTCTCAATCGCGGTGTAAAAGACCTGCCCGCTTTCTTTATCAACGATGTTCCTTTTTCGGGCAAGCCCACGTTCGCGAATCTGAGTGCGGCCATTCAATCTGCGCTCAAAAAATCAAAAGGTAAGGCACCCCTAAAAAAAGCAGCCACCCATGCTGCTGCAAAACGGGCCCCCTCTAAGTCTGTGGTCAAGCAAAAGCAAAGAGCCTGATACGATCTTGAGCTAATTTTTGCAGGTTTGTAGTACCGTCCTTTAGTAGGGCGGTTTTTTTATACTAAAAAGCCCCCTTGAAAATTCAAGAGGGCTTTTTGAATAAAGACAACGCGTATTACCAGCGACTATTTGAATAGTTAGCAGAGCGAGCAGGTCTTTCTTCACGGGGTTTGGCAACGGCCACGCGAATGGCACGTCCTTCTACCGTGGCACCGTCCAGTTCGCCAATGGCTTTCTGGGCAGCGGCATCATCGGTCATTTCCACAAATCCGAAGCCCTTGCTGCGGTTCGTGTACTTGTCCATGATGATCTTGGCAGAACTTACTTCGCCATAGTCGGCAAAATAACTTCTGAGGTCTTCGTCCGTTACGGCGAACGGAAGGTTCGAAACATAAATGTTCATGCAAAAAAATTAAGCATTAAAAAAACTTGAGAACAACGAAAAGGGTAAAGAAGACTAACTAGTGGCGACCAGAGGCTTTGCAGTAGTACGAATCGTTCCGTTACGGACAGTCAGTTGACTCAAAATAACAAAGCAAAGGTAGGGATATTTGAATACCCCTCCAATTATAATTTTGTTTCTTTGTTTTATGATACGATCGTTACACGATATTACTGCTCCCTATTTTATCGGCATTGCCGGTACGGGTATGAGTGCACTGGCACAGTATCTGCAGGGTATCGGTATACAAGTAGCCGGCAGTGATCGACAATTTGTAAAGGGTGCGTCGAACGAAATACAGACCAAGTTGAGTGAAGCGGGCATTCGTTGTTTTGAGCAAGATGGCAACTCACTGACCGCTGCATTCGACGTGGTGATCGTTTCAACCGCCATAGAAGATACTATCGTAGAGGTGCAGCAAGCCAAAAAACTGGGCATTCCCATATTACATCGCGCGGCGTTGTTGGCCCTGATCGCTGCCAGTAAGAAGACCATTGCGATTGGCGGCACCAGTGGCAAAAGCACGACCAGTGCCATGTTGTTCGAGATACTGGATAGGGCCGGCTATCAACCCGGTATTATCAGTGGTGCCGGACTGGTGCGAATTATCGAAGAAGGAAAGATCGGAAATGCCGTTGCCGGAAAAGGGGAGTGGCTGGTCATAGAGGCCGATGAAAGTGATGGCTCTATTGTCCAATATCATCCGCATACGGGTGTTCTGCTCAATATCGATAAGGACCATGACGAGACCGAAACACTTATCTCGTTATTTACGACGTTCAGAAATAACTGTGAACGATTCTTGGTCAACCGCACCCATCCATTGGCTTCGACATTATCGGTCGATGCCGGTAGCGATTTTGTGGTGCAAGGCAACGGGGCGGTAGAGAAGGGCGAGTGGTCCGAAAATAAAAAGGCGGTTGGTTATTGCGCCGAAGCATTCAATCAGCAGGGCATGACCATCTCATTTTCTGTCAATGGTCAGCAAGTTCGTTTGCAACAGATCGGACAGCACAATATGGAGAATGCCCTAGCCGCCATGGCGGTGGCTCACCAGATCGGCATACCGCTTGCTACAGCCGCTTCGGCTTTGGCGGAGTATAAAGGAATTTACCGCCGTCATCAGGTATGGGGGCAGAAAAAAGGTGTCTGGTTAATTGACGACTATGCGCATAATCCGGTCAAGTGTGCAGCGGCCATAAGGGCCTGTCAGCCGGTGGCCTCGAAAGTCATCGCCTGGTTTCAGCCGCATGGGTTTAAACCCACCCGATTCTTGCGTGCAGATTTTGTGCAAGAATTTGCGTCGGTACTTCGTAGCGGCGACGAGATCTGGATGAGTGAGATCTATTATGCCGGAGGTGCCGCTGTTAAAGACATCTCAGCTGCCGATCTTATTCACGATCTGGAACAGCGGGGTGTTGCTGCTTTTTTCGTGGCCGATCGAAATGAGTTGTTAGCGAACATGCGCGCTCATCTTTCCGAAGATTGTGTGTTGCTGTTAATGGGGGCACGCGACCCTTCGCTAGAAGCGTTTGCTCGTCAAGTTTGGGAAGCACTCTGAGTCTTAGGCAGCGATCAGTTTATAGCCCGCCCAGGTTACCACCCATCCCCCTACGATGGTGGCTATTGCATATAGTCCAAAGAGAGAGAATTTGTCTTCTTTAATCAGCAACATGCTTTCGTGACTAAAAGCGGAAAGCGTAGTAAAGCCTCCGCAGAGTCCGGTAAAAAGAAAGAGTTTTGCGTCTTCAGAAAGAGAATGATATTTTTCGCTAAGACCCCAACCGATCCCGATCAGAAGACAACCCAGTAGGTTAACAAGCCAAGTTCCCATAGAAAAGGCATCCTGCTGGACCGGGTTGAACAGGCGCTGCATCAAGTAGCGTAGCACCGAACCCAGCGCACCTCCCGCGGCCACAACAAGTAGCAGTCGCATCATGGCTGATCGTGTTCGTACAGGTATTTGAGGTCGACCAGCCAATTGTTGTTGCTTTTTGCGATGCGTAACGTATCGTGGTCGTTCTTGTACGAGTTGGAGTAGATAACGATGGCCACAGAGTCATTGAGGGCCGTCGCGCTATGAATAACGATGGTCGAACCCTTGTAGTTGTCTTTTTCGGTAGCCGGCATCTTTTGATAGAACTGTGCGGCAATATCGAGGTAGCTTATATTGACGGAGTCTTGCAGCATAAATGTTTTGGCCTCGTCGAATTTTCCATCGAGGGCCGACCGAATAAAAAGTCGGGCGGCATCTAGTTCGTTTTCGGCAGTAATGATCTTTTCTGACGCGGGTTGGCAAGCTTGCTGGGTAAATAGCAGCGCAGTAACTAACAGCCGCGTAACGGTTACTTTAATTCGCATGGAGCAAATTACAAAAAATTACAGTAGTGCTACTAGAAGTTGTAGGCCTATCGTTGGTGCGGGGGCTGCTCTTTTTCGTGTTCCTGGTTGTATGCTCGCAAGATCTGCTTGACCAGTCGGTGGCGGACCACATCCTCTTCGTCGAGTTCGATATGACCGATGCCATCAATGTTTTTAAGGATACGCACGGCTGTCTGCAGTCCGCTGCGTTGATTACGGGGCAAATCTACCTGTGTCATGTCGCCGGTAATGATAGCTTTGGCATTTGCTCCGATACGGGTCAGGAACATCTTTAATTGCAGGTCGGTCGCATTTTGAGCTTCGTCCAAAATAATAAAGGCGTTGTCGAGTGTTCTCCCTCGCATGTAGGCCAACGGTGCGATCTCTATGGTGCGCGTGGTCATGTAATATCCGAGTTTATCGGCCGGTATCATATCGTCGAGCGCATCGTAAAGCGGACGCAGGTAGGGGTCGATCTTCTCTTTCAGATCGCCGGGCAAAAAGCCAAGGCTCTCGCCCGCTTCGACCGCAGGTCGCGTTAAGATGATCTTTTTTACCTGTTTGTTCTTAAGGGCTCTTACCGCCAGGGCCACGGCAGTGTAGGTCTTTCCTGTACCGGCGGGTCCGATGGCAAAGACGATATCGTTTTGCTCGGCCTCTAGCACCAATTTCTTTTGGTTGGCCGTGCGGGCCCGAACCGATTTTCCATTGGGACCAAAGACCAGTACCTCTGCCGGATTCTTTTCTTGAAAGTGATCGATGACCTCTTGGTCGTCTCCGCCCAATACTTGTTCGAAGTATTGCTGGCTCATGTGCCCGTTGCGTTCGAGATACGAAACGATAACAGCGATCTTCTCACGGGCAGAATCGATCTGTTCGGGAGCGCCACTAAGTTTAAGCTGTGTACCGCGCGATAATATCTTGAGCAGAGGGAATTTCTTTTTTAACAGGTCGAGTTTTCCGTTGTTGACCCCGAAGAATTCAATTGGATTGATGGTTTCGAGGTTAATAATGGTGTCTGTCAAGGCAGTTCTTTTTGGTGGAATAAATGGGTTTGATATGCAAAAGAGCTACTTCAATATTAATTTAGGAAAGTCATAGTTCCTATTAATACTTATCAACAAATGTGAATAGAATAACGCGTTTTTTACCGGTTACTTGGTGGTACTCTTTAGAGCGAGAGTACATTGTCGCGCGCGATAAGACAGGCGCCGATTACACCGGCTTTCTCTCCAAGCCGCGAGATGCGAAGTTGGGTATCGCTGTTGACCAGACTCAACGAGTATTTATTGATCGCACTTTTTATGGGCAGACGCAAATAGTCGCCCGTCTCGGACAGCGTTCCGCCTAAGATCAGTAACTCGGGATTAAAGACATTGATGAGCATGGCGAGCCCTTTTCCGATCTTTTCTCCTAAGTCTGCCAAGATCTCTATGCAGAGCATATCTTCTTGATGGGCCGCTGCAATAATATCCAGCAGGGTGATCTCGGCCGGGTCTTTCTTCTTTTTCATGGCCGATGACGTTAGTCCTTGTTTGATCTTTTGGTTGAACTTTCTCAGCAGCGACTGTCCGGAGGCTTCTGTTTCGAGGCATCCTTTCTTTCCGCAATGACAAAGTATTTCGTTCTCGAAAAAAGGAATGTGACCAAACTCGCCGCTAAAGCCGGACTTACCATAGTAGAGTTTGCCATTGACCAGAATGCCCAGTCCGATACCATAGTCCATATTTACAAAAAGCACATGACGTGCACCGGCCACTTCACCGCTGCAAAACTCCCCATAGGCCATGGCCCTGGAATCGTTCTCCAAAAAGGTCGGAATGCCAAATTCACGCTGTATGGTTTGGGCCAGGGGCTCCTCTTGAAAATGAAAGTAACTATAGCTGTACCCGGTGGTTTGATTAATGCGACCCGAGAGATTGATGCCCATTCCCAAGATCTTGTTTTTGGGAAGAGACAGCTCTTGCAGGTACTGCCGGATCAGTTCGAGCAATTGATGAAAGGACTCCTGTGTATTCTCGAGCCGATACGGGATCTTCTCTTTGAGGTTGATAAGGTGTTTTCTGAAATCCAGTAATCCTACATTGATATAATATTTCTTTACATCGACCCCAATAAAGTAGCAGGCATCGGCTACCAGTCCATAGATGCTGGCTCTTCTGCCTCCGGTAGAATCGAACTTTCCGTTATCGCGGATCAGGCGGTCTTCGATCAGTTCATTGACCAGGCTGGTGATCTTAGGAACGCTGGTGTTGAGCTCGCGGCTCAGCTCTGTGATGGTAAAGTCTCCATGAAGATCGAGGTGGCTGAGAATGCTTCTTTTCAGGGACTTATTCTTATAGGCGACCCCCGAGGCGCTTTCATTACTGAACAATTCGAAGATCCGATGTTTGGGTGGAGGGGGCGACTTTTTCATTACTATATGAAAATCAAATACTAATATAAGTCAATCTTGCAAAAAAAGTGAATGGGGATAAACTAAATAAAAAAATTTATTAAGAGATGGGGCTAGCGTAATTATTTTTATGATATTTATCCCTGAACGGCAATTAGTTAAATAAAATTAGCTGGTTCAACGAATGCAAGCCCAACACGCACTGCCCAAGCAAGCTCCGACTCTTGGCGATTATGCCGAGATGTACCGAACCGAATTGACGGACAACATTCTTCCTTTTTGGCTACGTTATAGCAAAGACGAAACCCATGGAGGGTTCTACACTTGTCTCGATCGGTCGGGAAACGTATATGACACCGACAAGTTCATGTGGTTGCAAGGAAGAGAAGTTTGGACATTTAGCTACCTGTACAAGCAATTGGAGGCACGCCCCGAGTGGCTGGCGATGGCTTTACATGGTGCCGACTTTATGGAAAAGTTCGGGCGAGACGCAGAAGGTAATTGGTATTTCTCGCTTACGCAAGATGGCCGACCATTGGTGCAGCCTTACAATATATTCAGCGACTGTTTTGCTACCATGGCCTTTGCCGCTCTCGATAGGGCGCAGCCGAACGATCGCTACAAGAAAATCGCCACAGAGACGTTCGAGAATATCCTTCGCAGAAGACATAATTGGAAAGGCATCTACAGCAAAGCGTATCCGGGTACTCGTTCGCTCAAGAACTTTAGTCTTCCGATGATCTTATGCAATCTGGCCTTAGAGTTGGAGCATGTTATCGGGGCACGTCGCGTAGAGGTGTTGATCCCCGAGGTGATCCACGAAGTAATGGACGTCTTTTATCAGCCCGATACCGGTTTGATCTTGGAGAACGTGTACGAAGATGGTAGCTTCTGTGACAGTTTTGAGGGAAGGTTGCTCAATCCGGGCCATGCCATTGAGGCCATGTGGTTCGTAATGGATCTGGGCGTTCGCACCAAGAACCCGTCTCTCATCAACAAGGCAAAGGACATTATGTTGCACATGCTGAAAAAAGGATGGGACCAAGAGTATGGAGGCATCTTTTATTTTCTCGATGCCCATGGACATCCGCCCCAGCAGTTGGAGTGGGATCAAAAACTTTGGTGGGTGCATGTAGAGGCCTTGGTGGCCCTCGCTAAAGGGTACAAGCTGACCGGCGATCCGGAGTGTGCGGCCTGGTTCGAGACCATCCATCAATATACATGGGATCATTTCAAAGATCCCGAGCATGGCGAGTGGTTTGGCTATTTGAATCGTCGCGGCGAAGTGTTGCTTTCATTAAAGGGTGGAAAATGGAAAGGGTGTTTTCATATTCCCCGGTCGCTGTATCAGATTTCAAAAACATTGTCCTCTTTATAAGTATTCATGATAGTTCGGTTTATTATAGCATCCCTTTTGTTTTGCCTGCCAGCGGTCTTGTTTGCAAGTGGAGGTATTACATCTTCTAAGAAAGTATTGACCACCGATGTGTTGGTGATCGGTGGCGGTACCTCGGGGGTGGCTGCCGGTATTCAGGCGGCTCGTCTGGGAGCCCGTACCATTATTGCAGAAGAAACGAGCTGGCTGGGCGGTATGCTTAGTGCGGCAGGCGTATCTGCCACCGATGGAAATCACTTATTGCCCTCGGGTATCTGGGGTGAATTCAGAAACCGGATCTACCAGCACTATGGAGGACCGCAACGAGTGGCAACGGGTTGGGTCAGCAATACGCACTTCGAGCCGCGCGTCGCCGACAGTATTTTTAAATCTATGGCAGGTGCCGAGAAAAATCTGCAGGTGTTGTTTGGCATGCGATGCAGCGCCGTAACAAAATACCGGGGTAGTATAAATGGTGCCGATTTTATAGAGCTGTCTACCGGCGATACCATCACCATTCGCGCCAAGCAGTTGATCGATGCTACCGAGTTGGGCGATGTGATCGCGGCAGCAGGCATTCCATTCTCGTTGGGAATGGAGGCTAGTTCGGTAACGGGAGAGAATGTGCAAGTGCCTTCTTCTAACGATATCATACAAGATCTTACCTACGTGGCGATCTTAAAAGATTATGGTAAGGATGCCGATTGCACCATTGCCAGACCTGCCGGTTACGATCCTACGGAGTTCGATGGATGTTGTCTTGATTATTACAACGATAAGTCGAGGATCGCGCCCGGAGTCGATTGTGCCAAGATGATGACCTATGCCAAATTACCCGGGCAGAAATACCTGATCAATTGGCCCGGACATGGAAATGACATTTATCTCAATTTGATCGGGCTGACGCCTGCGGAGCGTGAGCTGCAGTTAGAGAAAGCAAAGCAGCAAACACTGCGCTTTATTTATTTTATGCAGCATCAGCTCGGCTATAAGCATCTTGGTTTGGCTGCCGATGAGTTTCCAACGGCAGATCGCTTGGCCTTGATTCCCTATCATCGTGAGTCCAGAAGGGTAGAGGGGCTGGTACGTTTCAAGATCCAGCACATCAGCGATCCGTTCTCTAGCGCACACCCCTTGTATCGTACGGGTATTGCCGTGGGCGATTATCCCATCGATCATCATCATCGAAAAAATCCCGAGGCCCCCCAGCATCTGGGATTTTATCCAATTCCTTCTTTTAATGTTCCATTGGGGGCATTGATACCTTCTGGCACCCATGGTTTGATCGTGGCCGAAAAATCAATCAGTGTCAGCAACGTGGTCAATGGAACTACTCGTTTGCAGCCCTGCGTATTACTGATCGGGCAAGCGGCCGGCACCCTTGCCGCATTGACCGTGCAACGAAAAGATCTAAAGGCATCGCAGGTGCCCGTTCGCAGTGTGCAGCGCGCATTGCTGAACAGCGGAGCTTATGTAATGCCGTATGCTGACATCAATTTGTCCGATCCTCATTTTTTGCCCATCCAGCGAGTGGGCGCTGCCGGGCTGCTGCAGGGTAAAGGACAACCCAATGCCTGGGCTAATCGTACTTGGTTCTACCCGGATTCTACCATACTCGAAAGAAATTTTTTGGGAGCGATCCCGATCGAGATGCTAGGTACTTACGAACGTAAAGAGGCCAATGCAATTACGGATGCTACTTTGACCATAGCGCGATCTCTTTATTGGATATCGCAGTTTAGACAGCAGGCGGCACGCACCAACAAGAACAGCATGCCCACCTGGGAGTTAAAAAAGATACAAGAGATGGCGCAGGTAAACTGGCAGGCCTGGCGCTTGAACGATTTTGACCTGCAACGCGCCATCACCCGCCGCGAACTGGCGGTGCTGCTCGATGCATTATTCGATCCTTTCTCTGCTTATGCCATCAATCACCAAGGAGTTATTCAACTTTAATTATATAAAAACAAAACCCTGATTATGAAAAAAGCAACGATTCTGTGCTGGATGCTGACCCTACTGATGGGGTTCGCGCAGGCGCAGCAAGCCAAAGTTGCCGGTAGAGTTACAGATGCGAACGGAAATCCGCTCGAGGGCGTTTCCGTGACCATCAAAGGAAAATCTACCGGAACCGTCACGAATTCCTCGGGTCTTTATTCGCTGAGTGCTGCCGCTGGCGAATCACTGGTATTTAGCAGTGTAGGCCTGGTTAGTCAAGAGCAAAAAGTATCCGGCGGCACCCTCAACGTTCAGTTGCAGGCTCTTAATGCGACCCTCTCCGAAGTGGTAGCAGTAGGATACGGCCAGCAGCGTAAGGCCACCCTTACTGGTTCGGTCGTTACCCTCAAGCAAGAGGACCTGATGCGCAGACAGGTAGCCACTGCCAGTAATTTATTACAGGGCTTGGCGCCAGGTGTAACCGTGCAGCAACAGTCTGGAAAGCCCGGAGCCGATGGTGCCTCTATTCGCATTCGCGGATTAGGTTCTATCTACGCCGGACAAAGTCCGCTGATTATGGTGGATGGTGTGGTATCGGGTTTTGATGCCATCGATCCTAATGCTATTGAAAGCATCACCATTTTAAAAGATGCGGCCTCTACCGCTATCTACGGAGCTCGTGCTGCCAATGGTGTGATTCTTGTAAAGACCCGTCGTGCCAAAGGAAAAGGAGTACAGGTAGCTTACAACGCATTCGTCTCTAAGCAAGATGCCACGGCTATTCCCGAGCGCACTACTGCTGTAGAGCACATGGAGCTGAGCAATGCGGCCGAAAGAAACCGCACCGGCAATCCCAATGCTTTCTTATTTACACAAGCGCTGATCGACAAATACAAAACTACCCCCGCCAATAATCTGGACGTGATCGATACCGACTGGCTGGGACTGTTGCTGACCAACAGCGGGTTGATGCAAAATCACAATGTGACCATCAATTCTGCCGGAGATAACACCAATATCTTCGCGTCCGTTACCTACCTTAACCAGCAGGGATTGATCCCTAACAATAGCTTTCAGCGGTATGATATTCGTTTTAATCCCGACTTCAAGCTCAACGATAAATTGACCATCAACGGGGTGATGAACATCAACAATAGCCGCACTACTGCTCCCTCTACCGGTTCGCCAGAGTTTATCATTCGCCAGGCTATCGGTCTTCCTGCCATTGGAGGCGGTCTGTATGGTCCCGGTATGTACGGAACTGCAGGACAAACCAACAATCGTAATCCGTTGGCGATGGCCGAAGCAGCCGGTACCTCCGTATCTCGTGTCAACAGTATGCTAACCAAGGTCGGGTTTACCTACAAGCCTCTCAGTAATGTAGAGGTAGAAGGATATTGGGCTCGCGAGCATTGGGTACCCAATGGAAAGTCGTTCGTGAAGAATGCCGATATCTATGTGCCCAACTTGACCACGCTTGGATACGATCGTATTGCCCCTTGGCCCGGTTCTACCAGCCTGAGTGAGTCGTACTCTACCAATGTGCGTACCACTTATTTGGCGCAGGCGACCTGGACCAAGCGTTTTGGTGCCAACACCATCAAGTTGCTCGGTGGTGCACAAACCGAGGAATTTACCTACTCCGGTATCTCCGCCTCTCGTACAGGATTTTTGAATCCTAATCAGCCGTACTTGAATTTAGGAAGTGCTAATCTCAACAATGCCGGTAGTGCTTATGAAACAGCACTGGCCGGTTTCTACGCTCGTCTTAACTATAACTACGACGATAAGTATTTTCTGGAGGTCAATGGACGTTATGATGGATCTTCTCGCTTTTCGCAAGAGCTCGATAAGCAATGGGGATTCTTTCCCTCTGCATCGGCCGGATGGATCTTCTCTAAAGAGAATTTCTTTAGTGGACTCTCAGACGTGATTACGTTTGGTAAGTTAAGAGGTTCATGGGGTGTGCTGGGTAACCAGGCGCTGCCCGAGATCTATCCCTTTGCCGTAAACTTTGGGACCTCTGCGTACGCATCGAATTTCTTGAATGGTACGAACAACTATATCAATAATGTCAATACCCTGGGGTATGCCTTATTGGATGCCCCCAATCCTGGTATTACCTGGGAGGAATCTCGCCAAGCTAACATCGGATTGGACCTGACCGTAAAGAACAATCTTACGCTGACCTTCGAGTACTACGAGCGTAAGGTTGAGCAAATGTTGTTGAGTCGCCCCATTCCAACGTACGTAGGTCTTAACTCTCCGTTTGTGAATGCGGGTTCGATGGAGAATGTGGGTTGGGAATTTAGTGCGAACTACCGTAAATCGCTCAGCAATAAAGTTAAGCTCGATGTAACGGCCATGATCTCCGATGTGCGTAACAAGGTCTTGACATTGCCCGGAGTTCCCTTCTTGGATGGAGGCTCTATTCGTGCCATGCCCGGCCAGGCATTATGGTCTTATTTCGGCTACCAGTCGATCGGATACTTTAGCGATTCGAACGATGTAAAGAATTCTCCCGTGCAGTTCGGTGTTCCCTGGAGCTCGAATCCAACGGTCGGTACCAAGCCCGGCGATGTTAAATACGCCGATATTAGCGGACCCGACGGAAAGCCCGATGGAAGAGTAGACAATTTCGATCGCACTTTTATCGGTAACAACTTTCCCCGCTACGAGTACAGCATCAATGTTAATTTATCTGTTGGGAATTTCGACCTGAACCTCTTTGGGCAGGGTGTGGGCATGCGCAACAATTACTACAGTGGCACCGGTGCCATTCCGTTCGCCAGTGGTGATTTTGCAGCTTCGTTGCTCAACATGCACAAGGATTACTGGACCCCCAACAATCCGAATGCTCGCTTTCCTCGTTTATTGCCCTCGGGTTCTGGCGGTAATAACTTCGTGGCCTCTTCGCACTGGATCAGAGATGCCTCTTTCTTCCGTGTCAAGAACGTAAACCTGGCCTATCGTGTTCCGGCCGCCTGGTTAAAGAAGACCGGAGTGCCGCTCAGTGCTGCCAAAGTATATATCAGCGGACAAAACCTGCTAACGTTCACCAATGCTTGGGATGGATTCGATCCTGAGATCAACAATGCGAACGCAGAGTTTTATCCATTGATGAGAACATTCACCTTTGGCGTAAACATTAATTTCTAACCAACTAAATCAGGATAGTATGAAAAAGATAAGTTCCATACTGATGTTGACAGCCTTGCTTGGTTTAGCGGGTTGTAGCAAATTTCTTGACCGCCAGCCGCTGGATAGCTCTTCTTCGGCCACCTTTATGCAGTCTGAGGAAGAAATGAATCTCGCGCTCAATGGCGTGTATGCCGCTGCCTTTTGGCAATTTCCCAATAACACCCCTTTGTTGTTTGCCATAGAGTCTTCGACCGATCTGGCCATCAAGCGTACCGGTAATGCCGAAGACCAGGTAGCCATGGGTGACGGCGGTCCTTTTTTGATCGGTAACTCATTGCCCGGTAATTCATGGACACAGGCCTACCGTCTCGTTAGCCGTGCCAATACCATGCTCGACGGAATGACAAAGGGTAAAGACAATGTGGCCCCTGCCAGTTATGCCCGTTTGCGTGCCCAGGCACTGGTGCTTCGCGCCTGGGCCTATTATCATCTGATCGGATGGTTTGGTGATCCTGTGTTCTACACAAAGCCACTTGATCCATCGGAGTATGAGACCATCGGCAGAACGCCCACGGCTGCTGCTGTGGCTAGCTTGTACAGAGATCTCGATGAGGCGGCTGCCGGATTCGATGCGGCCGGTTCTCAGCCTGTAATTGCCTACGGGCGGGTCAACAAAGGAGTAGCGCTGGGGTTAAAGGCTCGTTTGGCCATGTTGATCAAAGATTATGCGACGGCCAAGGCTGCTACACTTGCAGTGATCTCTTCGAACGGATACGGACTTAATCCTCGTTATACCGACCTGTTTATGCTGGCCGGTCAGCGCTCGAATGTGAACCGCGAGCTGATGTTCGTTCAAACCTATCCCACCGATGTGCTCAATCCACAGAACTGGCTTACGGTCTTGACCATTCCTCGCCAGGTGGGTACTTCGCAGAGCAGTCATTTTCCCAGTCAGCAATTGGTAGACCTCTTCGAGGCCCGCGACGGAAATCGCATCGATCGTTCCGCTGTATATAACCCCGCAGCTCCTTCGCAGAATCGTGATCCTCGTCTTCGCTGGACGCTCTATATGCAAGGAGATACCATGGTGCATAACACAGCCCTGGCGGCGAGTCTACCCTATGTGCAACCCAAGGAGCGGACCATCTTTAATATTTACAGCAATACCGTTTTCAAGTTCAATTGGAATACCGGTGTCTACGACAGCCGCCCCAACAACATTGACTGGATCGGCTATTTGGTCTCTCCCTGGTTTGCCGGTGCAACCGGTAGTAGTGGCGGAGTAGGGTATGTATGGAGAAAATATGTGGACTCTACTCAATATTCATGGGAGACCAAGACCGGATACATCAACATGCGCTATGCCGAGATCTTGCTGACCTACGCAGAAGCAAAGATCGAGTTGGGAGAGATCGATGGTACCGTATGGAATGCGATCAACGCGGTACGCGCCCGTGCCGGCATGCCTGCTGTTACCACTACCAACTCCGCTGCACTTCGCGAGATCGTTCGTCGTGAGCGTGCCGTTGAGTTCGCCGGTGAAGGCCTTCGCCTGATCGATCTTCGCCGCTGGGATCTCTATAACACAGCCATGACCATGCCTGTGGTAGGCGTATCGTTGAATCAAGCCGATCCGGCCGAACCCCCCAGCTTTAACGCCGATGGACTGCCGGTTTATTCTGCAGCCAGCATTGCGAAGCGCTTAAAGACAAGAGCGCAAACACGCGTTAACACCAACGCTCGTTACAAACTATGGCCCATTCCGCAGGGGGAGATCGATAAGAACAAGAATATCGTTCAAAACCCCGGTTGGCAGTAATCTTTTGTAAGTAAACCAAAACCAAGAGGTCGTTCGTTACTGAACGGCCTCTTTTTTTTATCTTTCTACAGAAAATTTTCACATTCACGGCCCTTTAGCTTATTTATTACATCATGAATCGAGAATCTTCGCTGGATGCGCTTCGCGGACTTGCCATTGTAGGAATGGTGCTCTCGGGTAGTATCGCCTTTGGGGGCGTGTTACCCGCTTGGATGTACCATGCTCAGGTGCCGCCGCCGCTTCATCAATTTGATCCAACGCTGCCCGGCCTTACCTGGGTCGATCTGGTCTTTCCCTTTTTTTTGTTTAGCATGGGGGCGGCTTTCCCGTTAGCGCTTGGCGCTGCCATGGAGCAACAAAAGCCGGCTTCGCATTTTTGGGGGCTGGCCGCTACGCGCTTTTTATTACTGGCCTTCTTTGCCTTATTTACCCAGCATTTAAAGGCTTGGGTAATAGCAGCTGAACCGCGTGTTACGGAGCATCTGTTATCGCTCTTGGCTTTTGTTCTTTTGTTTGGAATATTTTACCGGGGGGTAAAGGGTGCTGTTGCCCGCTACGGGAAATGGATCCGTATCGTATGTTTTGCCCTGGCTCTTCTATTGTTGGGTCGACTTCCTTTTCGTGAGGGAGTCGGATTTGATCTGTACAAGAGTGATATTATTTTGATGGTACTGGCCAACATGGCATTCTTTGGGTTGTTGAGTTATTATTTTACTGCACGTCGCCCGCTGCTTCGGCTGTCGATCTTACCTGTGGTGGCCGCTATTATTCTATCGGCCAGAGAATTGTCCGAGAGTCCTGTAAAGGCCTTCTTTAATTTTAATGAGATAGCCGGATTGCGGTTTGACTGGCTCTATAAATTTTATTTTCTAAAGTATCTGTTTATTGTAATTCCCGGCACGCTGGCCGGTGAATGGATGCTGTCTGCTTCTTGGAAAGAGAAAATGCCCGCTACGTCTGGCGCAAAGTGGACCTATGGCCTCACGGTTGTCATTTTGCTTACGGGGTTGTTGTATCTGCTGTTGTATCGAAACGAGCCTATTGCGCTCGAAGGCTGGTCGATATGGTTCTTGTTTACTCTGTGCAGTGGACTCTTGTATTGGGCTTGCCGCTTGAGTAGGCAAAAGGCGTTTCAAGATATGGTCATGGCCGGGTGGGGGCTGTTGCTACTTGGGCTGCTGCTGGAACCGTATGAGGGAGGTATCAAGAAAGATCCTTCGACCTTTAGTTATTATTTTTTGTGTGGCGGGTTTGCCTTTCTGTTGTTACCCCTGTTTCGCTTTTTGTCCGATCATCATCACATAACAAAATACCTGTTGTCGCCGCTCGCCGATGTAGGTAAAAATCCTATGCTGGCTTACGTGGCAGGGTCGCTACTCATCTTGCCCATTCTTTCGCTGACCGGCATCAAATTGTACTGGGATAATCTGACTCATTCGCCCTGGCAAGGAGTACTCAAGGGTCTGCTTTTTACGGGTGCGGTTTTATTGATCACTCGTTATTCGGTCAAGCGAAAATGGTTTTGGAGAACGTAGTATCAAGGGCCGGTATGGCGCTGTTACTCGATCAAAATAAGACCCTTGAATGTTAGGCCTGCTCCGGGATGAAGGCTGCTCAACGTGATCTTATCGAGCATCGCCGGTTTTTGAAAGAACAAGTGAAAGTCTTTGTTGTCGAGTTCATCACGGCCAATATGTGCATAGCAGGGCCTGTTATCTTGAATTGCTCGCACTTCGGCTCCGTAGCGTATGATCTTTTCAAAAACCAGTTGTTCTTGAAAATAACCCCTCAAAATGCCTGCGGGTGTCGCCTCGGGCAGGAGTGTTTCTGTATAGGATGAAAGTCTGCATCCAATGAAGGGAGTCGGTTGTATTACATCGATCGATAGGGTCACAGGCCTGTGCTGTGCTGCTATCGTACAATGGTTTTGAAGCGAGATGATGGTGTCTAGTTTTCTTCCCCACCTTCTTTCGATCGGCTTAGGTTGGTCATAGAAACGCTGGGTCCAGATCTTAACCGGATTATATGGAAGGAAAAACTCTTTGGGTAGTTCTTTTCGTCCGCTCCAGGCGTAGTCGAGTGCGAGAACATAAGCGCCAAATTGCTCTATGTTGAGCAGCATGTTTTTTTCGCTGCTTTCAAAATCGGCCCAAGTGGTTTGTAATAATCCGGCTTTTTGCTCAATGGCCGCCAAGGTAAATCCGCGCACATTATTGGGCGAAAGCCAAGGAGAAGCAAGCGGTTTGAAGCCCTCTTCTTTCCAACGTTGCAAACTGTTTTTGTACACCGCCGGGTCGGGGTTGTCTAGATAATGCCAATCGGCGACCCAAGTTCCCTTTGGAATACTGTTTCGAATGGTCCGCGCTCTTTCGGGGTTGATTCCGTTACAAGCATCGGGGCCTTCGCCTGGCGCAAGTCCCATATCTCCCCAAATCATTAGCGCAGCCTTCTTTGATCGGGCATAGCGATCTAGTACACCGAGCTGTTTTTTAAAAAATGAAATTTCTTTTTCTCTGGGTAATTGAAATCCGATCATGCCGATCTCGTCGAAGCCTACGTGAATGGTGCTAGGTTGTAGCAGGGTAAACGTTTCATCCCATATAGATAGAATCGCCTTGCGAGCTGCCGATTTGTTAGGATTAAGTGTATAGGGATACTGCGGATTGACGGCCCATTTACGAGTTGATCGTGGTTTAAAGAACCACTCCATATGCCCCAAACTTTGAATTAGCGGAATAGGCTCTACCTGTTTTGTTCGCAGGTAGGAGAACTCTTTTTGTAAGTCGTTGAGCGAAACGGAAATGCTGTTATGAATTTCAGGAAACTTGGTCCAAGTAGCTTGCTCGCATTGTAAGACGGTCTTGTTCATTTTGAGAGGAAGGAGCACTTGGTCGTACATTCTCTTATGCAACTCCCAGGAGGTCGGTCCGGTAAACATGTGAATTCCCCTGAATGAAAGGGCGGGACCATCCTCGATGTCGCAGTAAAATAAACCTAGTTTACCATCTTTGCTCCGGGTAAGTTGGGCCAGCGAGTAGAGGGCATGTTGCCAGCCCGCAGGGTCAGCGTAGTCGATTTTGATGCCTTGTTCATTTACCTGCAGACGGTAGTGTTCCGGCTGCAGCGAGCTATCCTTTGTAAGTTGAAGGGCCGGCGTTACCGTGGCGGAAAGCAGCCATGCATAACCGATCAGTTCTCGGTATAGCCGAAGACTAGAGTCCACCAAAGCCGCTTCTTTTTCGACAGTAAGTTTCGTTAGGCCTTTGGCAGGCGAAAAAGTTGCCAAAGCCGCTGCCTCCGGGGGTAATTCATAAAACAATGATTTGTTGTAGGATTCGCGTATTGGGCGGGGTAACAAAAAAGGGGAATAGTTAATGAAAACAGGCCAGCCTATTACTTTTTTATCGTTGATCGTTGCATGGGCCATCCCATTTTTCGAATCGTTTTCGTTTTGTATGAATTTCTCAGTTGGCTCATACGTTGTAAAAAAGCTTCTCTTTACCGGGGTGGTGGGGGTAACCTCTATATTGTTTTCGTAGAGCAGCAGGTGCTGTGCCCTCCTGGAATAATCGGAATAGAAGGGGTTGGGTTGCTCATCTTTTTTTAATCGAAAGGGATGGTTATTGCTGAAGCGAAAGTTGCCTAGGGGAGAATACACAAATAGTACGGTGTCATAAAAGGTCTCCAGCTGTTCGCGCGCGATGTATCCGCGGCTATCTCTCCAGCTGGCATTCGTAAAATAAGGGATCCACAGTTTTGTGTAGACTATATCGGCCTTACCGGTCTTTCGGTCATTTCTCTTGCAATCGACAATGATGTGCGCCTTGTTCCCTTTTTGTTCTAGCGAAAACACACCACCAATGGCCGTATTGTTACTTCCGATATAAAGAATATCTCGTCCTGCCAATGAAGAGTCGGCATCTTGTTCCCACCAGGTAAAATAGTATTCGTGTTGTTTTCGGTCGGGGGTAAAAAAGTTTATCTCGGACCCTGTGGTAATCGGTATGTTTTTTACGTTCAGCAGAAGACCTTTTTTCGGAATCAGCCGGGCAGTGAATTGTTCGCTGGGCGCGGGTGACTGCGCCGAGCAAGGCAGTGAGAATTCAAGTAATAAAAGGGTAAGCCCCCAAAAAGCAAGCTGCTTTCCTTTGTAAAAAGCGCACATCCTTTTACTCATAGATCGTATAGGTTAGATGGCCTCCTTTTAGAAGAGTGGCATGCGAGATACTGGTTACCGGAATATCTTTCTTATTGAAATTAATGGAGGCAATACCGGTTTTGCCTGCCTCTTTTTTCTTTTTTACTTCAATAAAAAGTGTCTTTTCGTTCGGAAGTTGAATGCGTGCCGATTTAAGTAAAGGCATGCCAAATACATATTCGCCGCTGGCCGGATTGAGCGGATACATGCCCAGTGCGGTCCAGATGTACCAGGCGCTCATTTGTCCGCAATCATCGTTACCGGTTAGTCCGTCCGGCCCTGTTTTGTACATGCTGTCGGCCACCACCTGAATCCAACGGGCTGCCTTTTCGGGCGCTCCCAAGGCAGTGTATAAATAAATGATATGATGGCTGGGTTCATTACCGTGCGCATATTGTCCGATCAGTCCTGTAACATCGATCGACACATTGTCGCCATGCAACTCAGACGGCGCAGAAAAAAGCTGATCGAGTTTAGCGATCAAGGCCTGCGGTCCACCGTGCAGTTGGGCAAATCCGGTTACATCGTGCGGTACAAAAAAACTGTGTTGCCAGGCCGTTCCCTCTATGTATTGTCCGTCAAAGCCATGCTCGCTCAGCAGCGGGTCGAAGGGCTCTATGAATTGCCCCTGGCTATTTTTTGATCGAAAAAATCCGGTTGTGCTATCAAAAAGGTTCTTATACGACGACGCTCTTCTCATAAAAAGCGCATAGTCTTCTGACTTACCGAGTTTTTTGGCAACCTGCGCAATGCACCAGTCGTCGTAAGCATACTCGAGTGTAATGGTCACGCTCCAGCCATGCTTGTCTTGCGGCAAGTAGCCATACTTTATATAGTCCGGAGTGCCACGCTGGTTTTGAAGCGCACTTTTTTTCATGGCCATATAAACTCGTTCGGGATCCAGACTCTTGTTTCCTTTTAAAATGGCATCGGCCAATATCGGTATGCTGTGATAACCCGTCATGGTGTTGGCTTCCCAGCTGCTGATGTCCCAAACGGGCAGCAGGCCATGATCTTCGTAGAAGGCCATCATGCTTTGCAGCATATCGGTATGGCGCTCCGGCTGCGTAAT
>JBILFN010000074.1:0-8869 GCA_044351575.1 Chitinophagaceae bacterium | reverse complement strand
GCATGCAAATTATTCAGATCGTAACCCCTACCAAAAGCTGGTCTCAAAACCCCTTTGGAGGCAAGACCGAACTGGAGCCCGCCAGCGAAGATGAGCACAAGCAGCAAGTAGACGAGCTGGACATCCAGAATGAATTCGTGGATTGGAAGACCAAAGGATCTGCGGTAGAATTACTCGGCAAAGACGAAGAGGACGGCAATGAATACTTCAAGATTCGTCTTACCACAAAGCACCAGAATCAAACCGTATACTATATTGATGTTAAGACTTATCTGGTTTACAAATCGGTTAGTACCACTAAAATGCAGGGACAAGAAATGGAAGTCACTACTAAGTTGCTCGACTACAAAGAGCTTCCCATTGGTGTAAAAGTTCCGCACAAGACCGATCAGATGGGACAGGTACTGGTGTTCGAAAAGATCGATGTTAACTCGACCATCGATACCAAGATCTTCGCCGGTAAGTAATTTTTTTCACCTTAATTCTCTTGTTATGCTGAAGTCTTTTTTTCGGCCAGCCATTACCATGGCCATCCAGCTGTGCGTAGCTACATTTAGCTTGGCACAACAAAACAAAGTTGAGCTCAACTCCTCTTACTTTCAATCGATGTCGGCGCGCAATCTGGGACCATCGTCCATGAGCGGACGCGTTACGTCGATCGTAGGCACCACGGTAGACAACCAAATAAACCTTTATGTGGGAACGGCCGGAGGAGGCATTTGGAAAAGTCTTAATGGCGGCATCACTTTTACGCCGGTATTCGACAAATATTGTCAGTCTATCGGAGCGCTGGCCATTGACCCCACGTCTGCCAAGACCATCTATGCCGCGACCGGAGAGAGTAATATGCGCAACTCTGTTTCTATTGGAGACGGCATATACAAGACCACCGATGCCGGCTCTAACTGGCAAAAGATCGGACTTGACAGCACCGAGCACATCAGTAAGATCTGGATAGACCCCAAAAATACAAAGCGGTTACTGGTAGCAGCGCCCGGACCTCTGTGGTCTTCGAGCACACACCGCGGTCTCTATGCAACTAACGATGCCGGTAAAACCTGGGAGAAAATTCTCTATGTAGATGAGAATACCGGATGCGCCGATCTGGCCGTAAGCCCGCGCGACCCTAATATTATGCTGGCCAGTTTTTGGCAATTTAGAAGACAACCCTTCTCTTTTTATTCAGGAGGAAAAGGCAGCGGTTTGTTTCGTTCCACCGATGGAGGAAAGAACTGGTCAAAAGTTACTACGGGTCTTCCTGATGGAGAAATGGGAAGGATCGTGATCAGCATCAATCCCTCTAAACCACAAGAGGTACTCGCCATTGTAGAGGCTGCCGTACCCGGATTATATATTTCGCAAGACGAGGGAGCTAGTTGGAAAAAAATGGCGTCGACCGACAACATTACGGCAAGACCCTTTTATTTCAGCACGCTGGAGTTCGATCCTAAAGATCCTAAGCGTGTCTATCGCCCTGCCTTCGATTTTCAATATTCCACAGACGGTGGCTATTCGTGGTCAGGTCAACTATTTTCTGATGTAGTGCCCCATGCAGACCATCATGCCCTTTGGATCAACCCCGAAAACACCAATACACTTTATTTGGGTACGGATGGAGGTGTATACGTAAGCAACAACAAAGGACTCTCCTGGTCTTTTTTGAATAACCTGCCGATAGGACAGTTCTATCATGTGAGCGTGAGCAACGATAAACCCTTTAATGTGTACGGCGGATTGCAAGACAATGGATCTTGGATGGCGCCCAGCTCATCTCCCGGCGGCGTATCGAGCACCGATTGGCAATTTCTTAATGGTGGTGATGGATTTTGGGTAGAGCCCTCTCCAGTCAACTCAACTATCGTATATGCCGAATCGCAAGGCGGAGAGATCAATCGCATCAATTTAAAAACAGGACTCTCTTACGGCATAAAGCCCCAGCGTAACCCCGGAGAGGAACTACATCGCTGGAACTGGAATACACCCATCGTTACGGCCATGAGCACAAAGAGACCGGGTAGCTACAATTTGTACACGGCCAATCAATTTTTGTACCGCTCAACCGACGAGGGAACCAACTGGACAAAAATTTCTCCCGACCTCACCACCAACGATAAGACTAAACAAAAAACAGAGAAAAGCGGCGGAGTTACCGGAGACAATACCAGTGCCGAAAACCATTGCACCATCTTTACGCTCGCACAAGATCCACGTAACGAAGAGATCATTTGGGTAGGCACGGACGATGGCAATCTGCAATACACGAACAATGGCGGCAGATCGTGGTCTAACTTATCGGAGCGCGTATGGGCCACCGGAATTCCCAAGGGTGCCTGGATCTCTTGTATCGAAGTTTCTGCCGTTAATGCCAACCAGGTTTTTGTAACGCTCGAAAACCATATGTACGGAGATCACAAACCCTATGTGGTCGTTACCAACGATGCCGGAAAGACCTTTAAACGTCTGCAGTCTGCCGAATGGACGGGCTTTGCGCATGTAATTCGACAAGACCCCAAAAATGCCGATTTGCTTTTTTTAGGCACCGAAATGGGGCTCTTTATTTCACTCGATGGTGGCACCAACTGGATGCGCAGCAAATACCAGAACCTTCCTTGGTATGCGCTGGTGCGCGATATGAGAATCTCCAATAGTGGCGACCTTGCGATCGGCACGCACGGAAGAGGCATTTATGTGCTCGATAACCTTGCTTCGCTTCGCGCCTTAGCTAAATCGGATCTGTCGCAGGATGTTATTTTTTATAGCGTAAAACCTTTTGTGTACGATGTATCTCCGCAAACCCCCTCGGGCTACGGTAATTTGGAAGGATGGACCACCGGCAGTAAAGCCAATTTACCAGCCTTCGAGTATTATTTAAAGGAGCGGTCATCGCAGGCTGTAAAAATCATCATTTACGACAGCAAGGGTAACAAGATAAAAGACCTGAATGGCGGCACGGCAAAAGGGCTCAATAAAGTATACTGGACCCTCGATCAAAATCCTTGCAAGGTCGCTACCGGTGGATTTACGGCCGGCTCGCCTGTACTGTTCGCCTCGGTGATCGGGCCGCGAGCACCCATCGGCACGTACAAAGCCGTGATCAACATTGGAGAGAAAAAATATGAGCAATCATTTCAATTGCTCGAAAATCCGGCCAAAGGATTTACAAAAGCCAAACTCGATTTGTTGTTTACCCAAACCATGCGACTCTTTAAGGTACAAGAAGAGCTGTATTACCTGGTCGACTCGCTCAACAAGCGGATGACTGCGCTCAAGAAGATCGAATCGCGCACGGCGCTGCAAGAAAAGCAGTACCAGCAACTCGACAGCCTTCGCAAAGAGATCATCGAGACCAACCGTAAAACGGTCTTCTTCGACGAGTTCAAGTACCGTCGCCGGTTATCGGACGTGTACATTGCCCTTTGCACCTCACTGGAACCCTTCTCTGCGTCCAAGACCGGTTCCATAGAAATACTGGAGCAAGAATTCGCACAGATCAAAAAAGAGTTCGAAAAGCTGCTCTGATCGGCTGCCTCTGCCCCCCATTGCATTTTTAAAACTGATTTACTAACTTTAGTGTATGAAGTTTGGTAAATCAGTTTTTTTTATAGCCGCGCTGGCCATGTTGGGTGTCACGTATTCCTCTTGTACCAAAAAGGCGGAAGGCCGTCCCGATTTTGAGTTGATACAAGAAGAGATCCTTACACCTACTTGTGCAGTTTCGGGTTGCCATGCAAGCACGGCCGATGCTACCTATAATCAGCATAAACTGATCCTCACCGAGGGGCAGGCCTGGGACGAGCTGGTCAACCAGTCGCCACAGAACGCAGCGGCCTCGCTGAATGGATTAAAATTGGTCAAACCCGGTGCATCGGACCTTAGTCTGATGTATCACAAGATTACCTGCGAGACCGGCCATCACTCCGGTCTTGGCAATATTGGCGCCCCGATGCCCCTGGGCGGACAGGTACTCAGCAAGGGGCAGGTCGAGTTCATCAAACAATGGATTGATAAAGGAGCAAGCAAGACAGGCTCTGATGCTGACGATGCGCTCTTAAAGGATAATACACCTTGTCAGGCCGCCGTACAACCACTGGCACCCCCCGCTGCCGGAACTGGTTTTCAAATGACCATCAGCCCCTTTGATATTCCCAAAAACTTCGAGCGCGAAGTATTCGTTCGCAAGAACAGCCCCAACGCCGACACGGTCTTTGTAAACCGTTTGCAAATGCGTGGAGGAAACAACAGCCATCACTTTGTAGTCTATGGATTTAGAAACCCCAATTTGCTGCCTGCGCTCAATGTAATGCGAGATCTGCGCGACCCCGTCACTGGCGTAATGAATTCCTCTACCCTGCTAGAGATGCAAAACCACGTTTTTATGGGAGGGGGCACGGACGTCAATACCGATATTACGCTGCCAACAGGGGTAGCGATCAAGATGGCCCCGGGCATGCCAATAGATCTTAATGCCCACTACTTTAACAGAACCAACTTTGTACTAACAGGGCAGAACTACATTAATTTTTACACTGTTCCGCGCGCGGCCGTACAGTTCGAGGCCAAAACACTTGATCTGAACAATTTTGATATTTCGATTCCGGCCAACACCCGCAGAACTTTCACTAAAAATTTCACCTTTACATCTCTTACCCGCGTGGTAATGCTTACTTCTCATTTTCATAAATTGGGCGAGCGATTCGTGATCAAGATATTTGGAGGTCCACGCAACGGAGAAGTCGTTTACACCAATACCAGCTGGGAACACCCGCTTGTACTGTCCTTTGCCACACCGATCGTTTTGCAACCGGGAGAAGGACTTACCTCTGAGGTCACCTACTTTAACAATAGTTCACAACCGGTTTCTTTTGGGCTTACCAGCCAAGACGAGATGAATATTATTTTTGGCTATTATTACTAACGATACCTCGCTTCGCAATTTTTTTAGCCTGGTCGCGTTCTAAACTAACTATGTTGGTTACAAGAACACTTGTTTTTTTTATATCGGCAGTGTTGACCTTTTCGATTCCGCAACGAGCACTATCACAACCCAATGAAAAGAGCTGGCTTCACAAACTCGAGATCGGCTTCAATGCAGGTCCCCAATTTTTCTTGGGCGATCTGGGCGGTAGTATGGGAGCCGGTACTCAGTTTATAAAAGATATTGACTGGGAAGAAACCCGGCCCAGCACAGGTCTCTATTTAAATATTCATCCTCTCGATTGGTTCAGTATCAGGCTGGCCGCACAAGCAGGTGCAGTGTCGGGCAACGACATCCACTCTCCCTCTAAAACACAAAATGACATCTTTCGCTTTAAGCGAAATCTTCACTTTCGCTCCGGCACGCAAGAGTTTTATTTGGCATTGGCCTTATACCCCCTGCAACTGATTCCGGCCAAGGCTGGCTCCTTACTTAATTCCATTCAGCCTTATGGCCTGTTAGGGGCCGGTTTTTTTCATTTTAATCCCAAGGCACAAGACATAGATGGTAACTGGGTGGCTTTACAACCGTTGCGCTTAGAAGGCCAGGGCTTTTCGGAATACCCACAAAGCAAACCCTACTCACTTACTCAGTACAATCTCAACGCCGGGCTGGGCATTAAATTCTACCTGACTCCAACGCTGTACATAGGAACCGAGATCTTATACAGAAAAATTTTTAGCGACCAGATCGATAATGTCAGCGCGTCTTTCTATGTAGACCCTGCAACGTTCGATACGTACCTTATGCCCGCCGATGCAGTACGTGCCAAGCGCTTGTATTACCAGGGCACCTATGATCTGGGAGGGCTCGCCCCGCATCAAACCACCCTTCCAAGAGGCAATCCCAACCAAAATGACGCCTTCTTTAGCCACACAATTCATATTGGAACAAGACTATTCAATCAAAGCGATCGACGATTGAACTGCCCGGTCAGCTACTAAATGGCCGTTGTGTGTAGCCGCTCCATTATTCTTCTTTTGCGGCCCTTCTACCACCGCTGCGCTACTCTATCTGCACTATTTTTCGCCACTGGTCATGACCAAAAGGAGTCACTTATCTTTGACACATGCAAATTGCCTTCGATGCCAAACGTGCCTTTCACAATGGCACAGGACTGGGGCACTATAGCCGCACGCTAATACGGTCGCTGGCCACTCTTTATCCACAGCACCACTATTGGCTCTTGAACCCAAAACCCGGTGGGCACTTTACCCTACAAGAACCGTCGCTACAAGAGGTATTGCCCGAGCAGTTATGGCACCAATGGCTTAGCAGCGTCTGGCGAAGTCGCTGGTGCACGCAATGGCTTAGCGAACATAACATCGATCTGTATCATGGCTTGAGCCACGAATTACCCGCAGGAATAGAAAATACCGGCATTGCTACCGTGGTAACCATGCACGACCTGATCCCGGAGCGCTATCCGGCGCAATACGCGTGGATGGACCGACAGATCTATCATCATAAGTTTCTTGCCGCCTGTAAAAAGGCCGATCGCATCATTGCCATTAGCGAACAGACCAAGTCTGACATAATTGAGTTCTATAAGATCGACGAAGAAAAGATCAGGGTTTGCTACCAAAGTTGCGACCCCCGGTTTTACCAAGCGGTGAATAACGAAGAAAAAGAACGAATTCGAAGAAAATACGAGCTGCCCGAACGCTACTTTCTGTCGGTAGGCTCCATAATCGAGAGAAAAAATCTCTTGCAGGTGTGCAGGGCCATCAAACTACTTGAACAAAAGCTGGATATTCCATTGCTGGTTATCGGAAGCGGGGGCGCTTACAAAAGAAAAGTGCAACAGTACATCCGAGAACAGCGTCTCGACGATCGAATTCACTTCTTATCCGATAGACTCGCATTGAAAAACGATCTTGGCTTTACCCGCGCTCTCGATTTTCCGGCCCTCTATCAAATGGCCACCGCACTGGTGTACCCCTCCTACTTCGAAGGATTCGGGATTCCGGTACTCGAAGGGCTATGCAGTAAGGTGGCGGTAATTACGGCTGACAGGTCTTGTCTTCCGGAGGCTGGCGGGCCCGGCGCCTTCTATGTTGATCCGAGCAGCGCGGAATCGATCGCCAATGCTCTTTATATAACGGCTACCGATGCGGAAAAAGTAGAACAACAGATAAACGAAGGATGGAACTATGCGCAACGATTTACTACCCCAATAACGGGGGCAGCGGTCATGAACGTGTATAGAGAATTGATCGGCTAACGACCTACACAAGCGCAGCCTCTAACACCTGAGACATGTTCTTTACGTAATAAAACTTTAGGCCCTTAATAAAGGCAGGCTCTATCTCTTCTACGTCCTTTTCGTTCTGTGCGCAAAGAATAATCTCTTTAAGTCCGGCTCTCTTGGCGGCGAGCACCTTCTCCTTGATGCCCCCAACCGGTAATACCTGCCCGCGCAACGTAATCTCACCGGTCATGGCTAAGAAGGGCTTGACCCTTTTGCCGGTCAGCGCCGATGCCATGGCGGTCATCATAGTAATGCCTGCGCTGGGTCCGTCTTTGGGAACAGCCCCCTCGGGCACATGGACATGCACATTCGATTTTTCGAAACGGGCCGGATCGATCTTATATTTTTTTGCGTGGCTTTGCAAGTACGTGAGCGCCGTGGTAGCGCTCTCTTTCATCACATTGCCCAGATTGCCGGTAAGGGTCAACACACCCTTGCCTTCACTAACGGTGGCTTCGATAAATAAAATATCGCCGCCCACATAGGTCCAAGCCAACCCTACGGCCACACCGGGTTGCTGAATGGTCTTGTACAGATCGTTGCTATAACGAGCCTTACCCAGCACCTTTTCGATAAGGGCCGGACCCACGGTGGGCTTGATCTTTTCTTTCATCACCAGTTCTTTTGCCTCATAACGCATTAGTGAGGCCAATTGCCGGTCAAGCTCACGAACGCCGCTCTCGCGTGTATAATCTTGGATGATCTTTTCGAGTATCTTATCGCTGATGCGCAGCGCGCTGCTCTTTAAGCCGTGCAATTCTTTTTGACGTGGAATCAGGTGACGCTTAGCGATCTCGATCTTCTCCTCCACTGCATAACCGCTCAGATCGATGATCTCGAGACGATCGCGAAGGGCCGGTTGCACGTTTTGAATATTATTGGCCGTAGCAATAAAGAGCACCTTGCTTAGATCGTACTCCAGTTCGAGGTAATTGTCGTAAAAAGAATTGTTTTGTTCCGGATCGAGCACCTCGAGCAGGGCCGATGAGGGATCTCCTCTAAGGTCAGAACCTACTTTATCGATCTCATCGAGTATCATCACCGGGTTGGAGGCCTGTACTTTTCGCAGCGACTGCAAGATGCGTCCGGGCATAGCGCCCACATAGGTCTTGCGGTGTCCTCTGATCTCGCTTTCGTCGTGTAATCCACCGAGACTAAGCCGAACGTACTTGCGTCCAATGGCATTTGCAATGCTCTTTCCAAGCGAGGTCTTGCCTATGCCGGGAGGTCCTACGAAACAAAGGATGGGACTCTTCATATCTCCCTTTAACTTAAGCACGGCCAGATGTTCCAAAATGCGCTCCTTTATCTTGCGCATGCCGTAATGATCTTTATCGAGGGTAGTGCGCGCTTTTTTCAGGTCGTAATGATCTTGCGTGCAGGTGCCCCAAGGCAGATCGAGCATCAGGTCGAGGTGATTGTACACCACCGAGTAATCGGGGGTGCTGGGATGCATACGCTCGAGTTTTTCAATTCCTCTTTTAAAAGATTCTTTGGCAGCTGCCGGCCAGTCCTTGCCCTCGGCCTTCTTTTGCATCTCCTTTACCTCTTGCGCATTGGTATCGCCGCCGAGTTCTTCTTTGATACTCTTAAGTTGTTGCTGCAAGAAATACTCGCGTTGCTGCTTGTCGAGTTCGGTACGC
>JBILFN010000073.1:0-8899 GCA_044351575.1 Chitinophagaceae bacterium | reverse complement strand
CGTATCGGCCACACCACTCTCGAAGGCTACGATCTGCTGGGTGCGAAGGGCAATGGCGGCCGCCTCTTCTGTAGGGAGACTCAGCGCCTCATCGTATCCGTTGGTATGCAACGATTGCGTGCCTCCTAAAACAGCAGCCAGTGTTTGGATCGTTACTCGTGAGATGTTGTTGAGCGGTTGTTGCGCTGTGAGCGTGCTGCCTCCTGTTTGCGCATGAAAACGCATCATCATCGCTTTTGGGTCGGTAGCTCCCAGGTCTTTCATGATCTTTGCCCACATCCGCCGCGCCGCTCTGAATTTTGCTACTTCTTCGAACAGGTTATTATGCGCATTAAAGAAGAACGAGAGTCGTTTTCCAAACACATTGATGTCGAGTCCTTTTTCCAAGGCGGCCTGTACATAGGCCTTGCCATTGCTGAGCGTAAAGGCGATCTCTTGAACGGCGGTGCTGCCGGCCTCGCGTATATGATACCCCGAGATAGAAATGGTATTCCATTTGGGAACTTCGCGGCTGCACCATTCGAAAAGATCGGTAATGATGCGCATAGAGGGTTTGGGGGGATAGATATAGGTGCCTCGTGCCGCGTATTCTTTTAAAATGTCGTTTTGAATGGTGCCATTGATCTTCTTTAGATCGGCTCCCTGTTGTTTAGCGACCGCTGCGTAAAGACCCAATAAAATAAAACCGGTGGCATTGATGGTCATTGAAGTGCTGACCTCTTCGAGCTTTATCTTATCGAATAAGACCTGCATGTCTTCGATGGAGTCGATGGCGACACCCACTTTTCCTACTTCTCCGTCTGCCAGCGCGTGGTCACTATCGTACCCGATCTGTGTAGGCAGATCGAAAGCAACGCTCAATCCGTTCACCCCTTGCGAAAGCAGGTAGTGATAACGCTTGTTGCTCTCTGCGGCCGTCGAAAATCCGGCGTATTGTCGCATCGTCCACAGCTTACCCCTGTACATATCGGGTTGTACCCCCCGGGTAAATGGAAATTCTCCCGGTAAGCCTGGCTCTTGCGAGGGTAGCTCTTTTTCTGTGTAGACCTTCTTGATATTTATCGACGAGTCGGTATGGCGTTCTTGTTCGTTCATAGGTTGCAAATTAAGCTCACCGCATTAGGCGCTTGGCCTCTTCGTTCAATACGGCTTTGACAACATCATCGAGTGGCTTCTCTTGTTGTGCCAGCAAAAGCTCCAGCAGTTTTTTATTGAGCATGGTGCCCGTGGCCTGCCATCCCAATGAAGCCGCTACCTGGTTGATGAGCAGAATATTTTGTTCTTTGAGGTTGCGTATGGCTTCCCAGGCCGTGGCACTTACATACAGCTGTTGGGTGCTATTGTAATCGAATTCTTGCTTGATGGTCTCGATCAGCAGGGCTTTCATTTCGTCGGCGGTGGCCGACGAACTATTGAGTCTGCCAACCAGGTGCGGTAGGGAGATACGCTCGGCCAGCAATACCAATCTCTCATAGGCTTGCAATCGAAGCTGCAGGGTCTGAAAATCGTTGGTGGCAACCGACGATGGTCTGCTTTTGAGTAAGACAAGCCCTCCGATGGCGAGTGCCAGTAAAACGATCAGCAGGAGCGTGATAAGGTCTATATTCATGTTAAATTCCGGCACGATGCTGTAAAAGTATAGCGAAATCGCAGGTTTTTATAATTTTGCAGTATGGAAATAACAAATACCTTACCTGTGTCCCTTACCTCCGGAGCCGTCAAGGCGATCACAAAGCTTATGGAGGCCCCGGATTTTGATAAGACCCAGCGCTTGCGAATTGGTGTAAAGGGCGGAGGATGTTCCGGTATGACCTATGTGTTGGGCTTTGATGCGCCTACGGAACGCGATCAACTGTTCGATATCGAGGGCATCCCTTGTATAATGGAAAAAGCCCACGAGATCTATTTGCTGGGTATGGAGGTCGATTGGCATGACGGACTCGATAACAGAGGCTTTACATTTAGCAATCCCAATGCCAGCAAGACTTGCGGATGTGGGACCAGTTTTGCCGTATGATCGTCTCGAAAGACCGTACATAAAAAAACCCGCTTGTTCAACAAGCGGGTTTTTCATTTTCAAACCTTATTCGTTCAGCTTTTCTGCTTCTTGGTCTTCTTGCTTTCCAGATCGACCAAGATAGGGGCAGCTACAAAAATTGAGGAGTAAACCCCGGTCAATACCCCGATCAACATAGCAAAGGCAAAGCCGCGGGTTACTTCGCCACCCACCAAGAACAAGATGAGGATGGTCAAAAATACCGTCAACGAGGTCATGATGGTTCGGCTGAGCGTTTCGTTGATGGCGCGGTTGATGATCTCGGCACGAGAGGCAGAGGGCATCAATCGAGTGTCTTCACGTATGCGGTCGAATACGATCACCGTATCGTTCATCGAAAATCCGATCACCGTGAGTACTGCGGCAATAAAATGCTGGTCTATCTCGAGCGGGAAGGGCACAAGGTCCTTTGCGAACGAGAATACGATCAGAGTTACCAAAACGTCGTGCAAAAGTGCCACGATGGTACCCAAAGAGTAGCGCCAGTCGCGGAAGCGCAAGAAAATGTACAAGAAGATGACCAGTAGTGCAAATAAGGTCGCCTTGACCGCTCCGGACTTAAGGTCGTCAGAGATGGTAGGCAACACTTTTTTGGTCTGCGGCATGTAGCGATCCGATTTAAACTCCTGAAAACTGAGGCCGGCGGGCAAATAGTTCTTGAGTCCTTCGTACAGTCTGTATTCGACGATCGAATCGGCCACTCCGGCGCGGGTATCTTTGATCAGGTACGAAGTGGTTATATCAAGTTTTGCGTTATCGCCAATGGTCTTGATAATGGTATTCTCTCCTTCGAAAACCTGGTTGAGTTCGGTTCGTACCTTCTCTACATTCACCGGCTGCGGAAACTGAATGGTAAAGCTTCTTCCTCCATTGAACTCCACACCATAATTAAATCCATTAAAGAAAGATCCGATACCGCCGATCAATACCACTACCGAGATCACATAGGCTATCTTTCGGTACTCGATAAATTTGTATTGAGCATGCTGAAAGATCTTTCGAGAGATGCCGGTAAAATATTCAACGTGCTTTTTCTTGTTGGTGAACATATCGCTAACCCAGCGGCTTACCAGAATTCCACAGAATAACGAAAGCAAGAGACCTAAGATCTGGGTAGTGGCAAATCCTTTTACGGGGCCCAAACCAAAATAAAAAAGGATGATCGCGGTAAGCAAGGTAGTAACGTGTCCGTCCAGTACGGGAGGTAACGAACGGCTGTAGCCATCGTTGATGGCGGTGAGATATCCTTTTCCTTTTTTCAGCTCTTCTTTGATACGCTCATAGATCACCACGTTGGTATCAACGGCCATACCGATAGTAAGCACCAGACCGGCAATACCAGGCGCCGTAAGGGTGGCTCCCAGTCCGGCCAGAATACCTACCGTAAACAGCAGGTTGAGAATAAGGGCGATGTTCGCGATCCATCCGCTGGTGTTGTAATACAAAAGCATCAGCATAAAGATGACCACGAACGAAATGATAAAGCTGAGCGAGCCTCCCTGTACGGCTTCTTCTCCCAGTGTGGGTCCCACCTGTTGCTCTTGCACGATCTTGGCAGGAGCGGGGAGTTTACCGATCTTAAGGATATTGGCCAGATCGGCGGCCTCTTGTTGCGAATAGCTTCCTGTAATGGACGATACACCATTGGGGATCGCATTGATAACGTTGGGAGCCGAGAAGACGATATTGTCAAGTACGATGGCAATGGGGTTGCCCACGTTCTCCTCTGTCATTCTTTTCCAAATGGCAGCGCCGGCCGGACGCATGGTCATTTCGATCTGAACTTTTCCATATTGGTCAAAGTCTTGACGTGCATCAGAGATGGCATCTCCCTCTAGTTTAGCTTGCGTGCGGTTGTAGGTCTTAAGACCGTACAAGGGGATGGCCGTGGCGGCTACACCGTTCTGGTCTTTTTCAGCAACGCCATAGGCCCATACTATATCGGAGGGAAAGTTCGCCTTGAATTCATCGAGATAGGCGCGAAACTGTGCGGTGTCACGGACATTCACCATACCAATGGCAGCAGGGTAGGCAATGCCCCCTTTCTCGTCCTGAAAAGGCTGAGCGAACATCAAATATTTGTCGATGGTATTTCCCTGTGTGGCGGCAGAAAGGGTCTTGGCCTTTCCGGTATCAGTGGTCGTGTTACCAATGGCGGCCGAAAGCGTTTTGGTTTTACCGGTATCCTTTGCTTTGGCAGTAGCAGCGGCAGAGTCGGTAACGGTGCGTGCAGTATCGGACTGTTTAGCCAGCGAATCGGTCTGGCCGCCATACTTTGCGTTAAAAGCATTGACGGTGCGTTGCCAGCCACCGGCGTAGGAGTTGTTCTTTAGTGTGTATACTTCCCAGAACTGAAGGTTGGCGGTGCTTTGCAACAACTTTCTAACACGGTCTTTGTCTTTGATACCGGGCAGTTCCACATTGATCAATCCTCTGTTCGGGATCGGGTTGATAGAAGGTTGCGCCACGCCGAATTGGTCGATACGGGTGGTGAGGCGGTCAAACGTAAGGTCAAATGCAGAGCGGGCTTGCAGACGAATATAAGCTTCGACCTCTTGGTCGGTAGAGCCAATGTTGATGGCGTTAGAGCTGGCACCCGAAAACAGGGTAGCGAGCATGCGGGTAGGCTCCAGCTTCTTGTATTCCTGAATAAAGAGCGTTATAAAATCGGCATCACTGTTCGCTTTGCGCAGGTCTGCGTTTTGAAGGGCCTTTAAGAAATTGGGATCGGTGGTGTTATTGGCCAACGAGCGGAGTAACCCCGACATTTCTACTTCGAGGGTTACGTTCATACCACCTTGCAGGTCGAGGCCCAAGTTCAATTCCTCTTCCTTTGCCTTCTTGTAACTCATGGCACCATTGATGCCATAAGTAACGGTGCTATTCTCGTCTGCCTTGATCAAACTATCGCGGTATTGAGAAAGCCTTCTATCCAAAAACTCCTGCCAAAGGGCCTGGGAATCTTTATTGCCAGGGTACTTGGCGCTGGCCAAAGGATAAGTGGACTTTACATACTGTGTGGCTTTCTCTTCGGCTTTCTTCTCAAAATTGCGCACCAGCCAAGTAAAGGAGAGCTGGTAGAGCGAGTAAATAATGAGCAGGACGGTAAAAAAGCGAACCAGACCTTTGAGTTGCATATGTTGGGTGATTTACTGAATTTTTAAGGACGGCAAAGATAGCTTTTTAGAGAAAACACCCCAAGAAAAACCCAGTGGTAATCCCTGATTTTTAAATCCTTACCCATTTGTGTTTTCTGTTGTATTTTAGAACTCGATGAAAACCCGATGCTTGCTGTTTTTGGGGGTACTGAATATCCTGTTATCGCTCCAGTCTTGGGGTCAGCAATCGTCTTTTCCCTTATCGGCAGAGCCAAAAAGAATAAGAAGTAAAGCTGGTAGCGATCTGATATACAATATATTGAACAAAAGCGGCGATAGCTTATTGCGTGCTTTGGGTGCCCATCCGGAACCCTGGGGTATTCAGGTGATCTACTCTACCGTCAAAAAGAGGGGTCAGCGTGCCTCTCAATTCAAGGACTATTTTTTTAACGTCGATACGGCCCGCTATTTTTACCCGGCCTCGACGGTAAAGTTTCCAATCGCCATTTTGGCCTTACAGCGACTCAGGCAGCTCTCTATACCTGGTTTGGATCGAAACAGCACCTTCGTAACAGAAAGAGACCGCGATCTGCAAACCGAGGTTTATAACGATCCCACCTCGGCCGACGGTCGTCCTACCATCGCTCATTACATCAAGAAAATATTATTGGTCAGCGATAACGATGCCTATAACCGACTCTACGAGTGGCTGGGGCAAGATTATATCAATGAGTCTTTGCATAAGTTGGGGTATACCCAGGTAGAGGTCTTGCACCGTCTAAGTTTGCCACTCAGTAACGAAGAGAACCGCTACACCAATCCGGTTTCGTTTTTTGATACAGCGGGCCGGCTGCTCTACCGGCAAGCAGGTGTCTTTGCCAAACGTCAGCCCCCGGCAAAGAATATAAAGATGGGAACGGGCTACATCAGTAAAGGAAAACTAGTCAGGGAGCCCTTCGATTTTTCGCTCAAAAACAGGTTGCCGCTGCCCGATCTGCATCATATGGTCAGACAGATCATGTTTCCTGCGTCGGTGCCTGCCAACCGTCGCTTCGATCTTGGCGAAGAGGACCTGCTTTTTTTGCGCGATTACATGAGTCGACTCCCCTCGCAGAGCGACTTTCCCTCTTATGACAGTGCAGTGGTCTGGGATAATTATGTGAAGTTTCTTTATTATGGATCATCCAGTGAAAGACCCGATTCGTTGCTCCGTATTTACAACAAGGTGGGCAATGCCTATGGATTTTTGATCGACGCGGCCTGTTTTGAGGAGAGACGCACCGGAAAAAAATTTCTGTTGAGTGCTGTCATCTACTGCAACAGCGACCAGGTGTTCAATGACGACCGGTACGACTATGATACGATCGGCTATCCCTTCTTGAGATCATTGGGGCGCTTGCTGTATCAAACTGCCATACCGGCCCATTGAGAGAAAGCGTTGGTAGCTGATCGCGGCAGTTTATCGTAACTTGCCCTCGAATAAAAGCCTGTCCTGCTATGGCGTTATCTCGTTTTTTAGATCGTTTCAATGAGCCCGAGACACTTCGTATGGCCCAACTGGGAAGGGAACTGCGAGCTCGGGGTATCGATGTGATCGATATGAGTTTGGGTGAGCCCGATTTCGATACTCCTGTGCATATCAAAGATGCGGCCATTGCCGCCATTCACGAAAATTGGACGCACTACACTCCCGTGGCCGGTTTACCCGATCTGCGCCAAGCGGTTTGTCATAAACTTAAAAGAGATAATCAACTCGATTATCGCCCCGAGCAGATCGTGGTATCTACGGGGGCCAAGCAAAGTCTGGCCAACGCCATTCTTTCATTGGTCGACGAAGGCGACGAGGTGATCATTCCAACGCCATTTTGGGTCACCTACAGCGAACTGGTCAAGATTGCCAGGGGTACAGTAAAGGCGGTGCGCACCACGGCCGAAAGCGGATTCAAGATATCGCCCCAACAACTCGAGGAGGCCATTGGTCCGGCGACCAAATTATTTATGTTCTCTTCTCCGTGCAATCCCAGCGGAGCCGTTTACTCGCACGAAGAATTAAAGGCACTGGTAGCTGTGTTCGAAAAATATCCGCAGGTCTATATCATATCGGATGAGATTTACGAGTACATCAACTTCATCGGATCGCATTGCAGTATTGCTTCTTTTGCCTCGATCCACGATCGGGTGCTTATCATCAATGGGCTTAGTAAAGGGTTTGCCATGACCGGCTGGAGACTAGGTTACTTAGCAGGGCCAGTAAACGTAGCCAAGGCTTGCGAAAAAGTGCAAGGACAATTTACCAGCGGAGCCAACTCCATAGCACAAAAGGCCGCGGTGGCGGCATTGACTGCCGATCTTCGTCCGACACAAGAGATGGTGGCAGCGTTCGCTCATCGAAGAGAGTTGGTGCTGCAGTTAATGCAATCCATACCCGGCATCGTTTGTCCGTCCCCTGCAGGGGCGTTCTATGTCTTTCCGGATATGAGCGCCTATTTTGAAAAGACAGACGGAGAGACCACCATACACAATGCGGCTGACCTAAGCATGTACTTGCTCAACAAGGCACACGTCTCTTCGGTAATGGGAGATGCCTTTGGAGAGCCTCGCTGCGTGCGGTTCTCGTTTGCCAATAGTCGAGAGAATATCGAAGAGGGATGGAGAAGGATCAGTGCGGCGTTGGCGGCCCTGCGAGCGTTGTAAGTTTTTCGTGCAAGGCCAGCACCTGCGGCAACAGCCCGGTACGTTCGTCGTTGATAATTACAAAGTCACAGAGTTTTATTTTGATGTCTTCTTGCAGTTGAGTGGCCATTCTTTTTTTGACCTCGTCTATGTTCAGCTGGTCTCTTTTCATTACACGTTGTATGCGCAGCGAAACGGGAGCCGATACGCCTATTACATAGTCCAGGCCTTCGGCTGCGCCACTCTCAAATAGCAACGCCGCTTCGCGCAGTGCATAGGCAGCCTGCTGCTCTTGTAACCATTTATTGGCATCGGCAATGGTAGCGGGGTGAATAAGTTTATTGAGTTGCTCTCGTTTTTCGGGATCATCAAAGATGGCGGCAGCCAGATAGGCTCTGTTCAGTACCCCGTGCTCGAAGCAAGAAGCTCCGAACATGTCGACGAGCGCGCTTCGAATGGCAGGGTCCTCGTTCATGAGTCTTTTGGCCGCATGATCGGCATAGTATACCGGAATGCCCAGCGTTTCGAAAACACGGGCCACAGTGGTCTTGCCACTTCCGATTCCGCCGGTAAGGCCTATTCGAAGCATGTTTATTTTTTCTCGGTAGCGGCCGGCTTGTTCAGTGCCGTGGTCCAGTCCATACTAATGGCAGACTTCTCGATCTTTAGATAACTGCCGGGACTGGTCTCTACCATAAGGGTGGTTCCGTCTTCGTTTACCTTATTGATAGTAGCATGAATACCGGCAATGGTAACGATCTTATCTCCCTTGTTGAGGTTGTCGATAAATGTTTTCTGGCTCTTGGCCCGTTGTGCCTGCGGGCGAATAAAGAACAGCCAAAAAACCAAGATCATCAATCCCAGAAATACGAACTGAAATCCTCCGAAACCGGGTTGGGCGGGCGCTTGCAGCAAATAGAGAGAATACATAAAGGGAGTTTTATTTTTTATTGGTTACTTCTGCTTTAAAGACAAGGGTCTGTTCGCGAGTGGGCTTGGTATTGGAGGTCACATACACTTGTTTTAATATAAAGCCGTCGCCACTGCCATTATACTTTACACGAATGGTTCC
>JBILFN010000008.1:0-26375 GCA_044351575.1 Chitinophagaceae bacterium | reverse complement strand
TGGGAGAAGAAAGAACCTTAGCGGGTGCAGGGTTGGCAAAAGAGCCTGCTGTAAAGGAGCGATTGTATAGGTGCCAACCCATCCAAAGAATTGCGAGTGCCACCCAAGTCCAGGTGATCAGCTTCTCAATTGGAAGAGGGTCTTTTTTTTGATGAAGAAGCTGGTTCATCTCTACCGAACTTCTGCTCTCTTCGCCCACCCTTACCTGGTGCTCGGCATTGTCGCGTAAGATCTTATTGGCACCAACAGGTACCAACTTCAGATCGCCGCTATCGGCCGTAAAGTGTAGAGCCCCTTGCTCATCTTTTTTCCAAGCGCCCCACCCTTTCCAAGACAACGTGCTTTGTTGGCTCAGCACCCGCATCATGTCATCACAAAAACGTTGGTACCGCGAGACCGCATCGGCAGCGTCAATGCCCAGCCTTAGCGAAAGCCAATCGACAAGCTCGGCAACAGACTCAACGTCTCCGCTTCGAAACTCATAGACCTGCTGCGGAGGCAGAAATTGTCGGTTACCCACGTCAAAACGGGCCGGTTCGCGTTGCAGATAGAGTACCCCGATCCCGGAAAGGGGAAGTTTTTTTTTGAATAGCAGGTATTCTTTAAGCAGATCGTTCAAGGCTTCTTTTTTTCGTCGAGCGAAAATACGATGCCGCCGCTACAATTGAACCCAAAGACCGGATTTTGGTTCCAGCGTTGATAAGGCTGGTTAAACAGATTATTGAATTGAGCCCATAGTTGCAAGGATCGACTCAGGCGAAACGACAGACCAGCATTTAGATCGGCGGCGCCTTTTGCGCGGGCATTGTTCTTGTACGTATCGATGCTAGGAGCGCCTCTAAAAAGAACGAGGTCTGATTGCAGCCAAAGTTCATCGGTGATCGCTACCCGCAAGGAGTTTTGCCACTCCAGTGGCAACAAACCCCAGGCGACCGGCTGGCCCTGCAGCTTAAAAAAATGATTCACTACTAACTGCGAAGAAAACGAGAACTGCTCAGCCACCTTGTAGGCAATGCGGGCATCTAACTGCAATTGACTTAGCTGATCGACACGCACCACTTTAAAGACACTGCGGGGAGCATGCGCAGTATCGTTTATGAACAATAACTGGTCGTTGGCCGTAATATATTGCGTACGAATATCGTAACTGAGCCTTGGGTTAACCTCTCCCTTAACCCCAAGATACCGCTCGGTAAGGCGCGTTGTCCAAAGGGACTCGGGGGCCCAGATCCATGGGTGTAGAGCAGCCAGATCGCGATAAGTATTTTGGTTCCATTTGCCATTCCACCCGGCGAGCAACACAATTTTCTTTTCGGGCAACACATACGACATGGACAACTGAGGCAGCACTGCAAAATCACCTCGATTCCACGTAGGACTAACTGCTGCCTGTACCTGAAAGGAGGATTGCTGATAACGCACCGATGGCGTTATGGCGAACAAAGTGCTTTGCAGCAGGGTATCGGTGGCACCGACAGAAAGCCGCGAGCCCCGCTGGTGTTGATAGCGAAGTGACTGCAAAGAGAAAAGAGTTTGAATCAGCCAGCTCTCGCCCAGCTGCTTTTGCAAGGGCGCCTGTAACTGTAGTTGACGTTCGCTATTTTTTCTGGCATCGAAGAATTGATAAAAGCCAATAAGAGGAGCAATGCTTATACCACTGGCATTTGCAGAAATGGAACGTAACTGAACCTGCGCAGACAGCAACGAAAATTGTTGACGTACGGAATCGTCCGCAAAACTGGTAATGGCCCGGGCAGAATCGTACGCAAGATTGTTGCGGATAATTTCTCGTTTAAACCCAATGGCAGATAAAAGTTTAAAAGGAGACCCCTTAATTCGCGTATATCCATCGGCCTTTATCTCGCCCAAGCTGTAAAAACGCATATCGCTGGCATCGGGGCGTTGGGTCATTGAAAGATACTGCCCACCTGCCGTGAGCCCCTTGTTGACTCCGTCTCCCCTATCTACCCCAACACGCACGTAAGGGTTACGCAGGTTACCATAGCCTGCCTTTACAAACGATCTGTTCGTAAAAGGCCTTGCCGTATCTGTTACGTAAGCGAGCGGCTGTACGGAACGCACCGAGTAATCGAGCATAAGCTGCCGATCGGGAACACGATATGGCAATACGGAGCGAGTAGTATCTGCTGCGAGCGCAGCGGCAGAAAAGTTGATCTTAGGCGTTTCTTTTAAGGTCGGACGAAAGCTGGACACGATGGTAACTCCCGACGAAGAAATAGTGTCTTTCTGGGCCAATGCCAGCAATGGCAGCATCCCCCCAAACACAAAAAGGCAGCCAGTAGCGATCCATCCTCTCTTCATTGGTTTTCTTTTTGAGGGTTAAATGATTTACCAGACTCGGCCTGCTGCACTTGTACTAACTTTTCGGCTGCCAATTTTCTAAACGCTTCGGCAGAGGCGTTATCCTTGACACTCTGATAAGTAGCCTTTGCATTAAAAAGATCTTGTTGGGCAAAATAAATATCACCCAACAGCAAGTAAGAACGCGTTACCCAGTCTTCGTACGAACCCGACTTATTGATGGTCTCGAATGCGGCCTTCTCTGCAGCCTTGTATTGTTGCTGACGAAACAACGAAGCGGCCATCTCGTAGCGAGCCTCGGCGGCCAGCGATGCTTTGTTCAGCGATACTACCTGTCGTAAACTAAAGCGGGCTTCTTCTTCTTTGTTTTGCCGGCTATAGTTCTTGGCAGACACCAAGGCTACCAGAGCCTTGTCGTCGTTGCTAGCACCTTTTTCGTTCAAAAGAAGCCCCCCCCATTCTGCGGCCAAATCGAGTTGACCGATCAGATAATAGGCGCGCAACAAACCCCGCATGGCTTCGAGTTTGCTAGAGGCAAGTCCGGTCAATTCGTACAACTTTCTGTAATAGTGAACGGCACGCTCGTAATTCTTTTGTTCAAAAAAACAGATGCGGGCAGCCTCCAAGGCTGCCTCTTCTGCGTATCGGTTTGGAGCCACCGCCAACACGCTATCGTAATAGAGCAATGCCTTATCAGTGAGTTTATTGGTTCGAGCAATAGTAGCCAGCATGGCATACGCTTCGATCGCAAAAGAAGGACGTTCCTCAACGGCCAGGTATTGCTCCAACGCAGGCCCTGCCTGGTCAAATAATTTGTTGGTAAAAAGTTGCTCGGCCGCTGTAAATCGTAGCGAGTCGGCCGAAGAGGCACTGATAGAAAGTCCCTTGGAACGGACAAAATCAATGAACTCGGCAGAACGGCCCTCTTCGATGTAAATGGCTTTTAACCCGTCGAGCGCATCGGCCGCTTCTTCGCTATTCGAAAAGTTATCGAGTACGTAATTGAATTGCTGGCGTGCCGCTGTATTATTATCACTGTTGTAATGAGCGATACCCAACTTAAAATAGGCCTGCGGCAATAGCTGCATACTTTTTTCGGTAGCAATAACCTTTTCGAGAAACGGCTTGGCAAGTGCAAAACGCTCGTCTTCCATATAGGTGTCGGCGATAGCCATCCAACTTGCCGTTAAAAGCGAAGAGCCCGGATAAGAGGTCTCAAATCGCTGCAGAAGCCGAATCTTTTCTTCTGGTTGCCGAATGCCCGTAATGATGGCTAATTGAAATAATGCATAATCGGCTTCTTTCCACGAGAAATCAATGATCTTACGATACACAGAAGCGGCCTGCCCATACCTCTTTAGCATCAGGAGACAATCGGCCTCTCGCACAAGAGCATCTTGCACCAGCGGACCCGCATTCGATTCAACTTGGCCGGCAACAGCTCTAAACATCGGAAGTGCCTGCTCGTAAAGACCCAGTCTCAAATAAGCATGGGCCAAACTGTAGCGGGCATGCTGTGGACTAACTTCACCCAAAATAGGTGCCCCTTTTTGCAGGTATTGTTGCAAAAAATCTACGGCTTCTTGATATCGCTGTCCACGAAAAGCCAGCTCTCCCTTCCAAAAGAAAAGATAGGATAGCAACGACTGGTTATAAGGATCGGCAAGGGCGCGGTCTAGCAAAGCCTGGGCATTGTCGAGCTCCCCGTCGTTGATAAGCTCAGCAGCGCGCCCATAAAGAACGGGAGCAAAAAGACGACGAGCCGGCTCGGAGGGCACCGTCAACTGATCGAGCAGACCCAACGCATCTTTATAATTACTGGTAGCGGCCAGCACTGCCAGTTGTAATTCTCTGGCCTCGTCTGCATAGACAGATCTTGCGTAGTTGAGAATAAAGGATTGCAACCCCGAGAGAGCCTCGTCAAAGAAACCCAGTTGGTACGATAACTTGGCATGAAAAAACCGGGCGGCCTCTCGCTGTTGCGAGTGACCACTGTTCAGAGAGCAGAACAAAAATGCGCTGCGCGCAGCAGCAAGATCGCCCAATTTCAAGTACACGTCTCCCAGCAAGAACATCGCGTGCTGCCCCAGCGAATCGTTTTGTGCACTAAGAGATCGCAGCAGCAAAGCGGCCTCTGACCAAGCGCCGGTCTGGTATTGGGAGTACGCAAGCTGATAACTATCCTCGCGAGACAATGACTGGCCATTGCCGGCATAGGCCTTGAATTGTGCCAGTGCTTGCGGGTACTTCTCTTGTAAGAAATAGATATTGCCCAGTAATTGCTGTATTTCTTTTTGATGATAGGGTGCGGGTGTCTGTTGCTGGCGCGAAAGCACGTAAGAAAGCGCTTCGTTACGTTGTCCCTTGCTCAAGAGCAGTTGTGCAATGTAATAGGGCGTATAAGGACCATAGACCGCGTCGAACTCGACCAAGCGAAGTTGCAGCAACGCTTCGTCCCAATTTCTTTCTTTGATCAATAGCAACCCATAATAATAGGTGGCGTCACTTTTGTGAAAATCCTGCGCCAACGACCGTACCGAATTAAAAAAGTCTTTGGCCTCTTTATAGCGCTGCAGTACAAAATGCGAATATCCTTGCTGAAATTGAGCGGTGGCAATTTCGCGATTGCTAAAATGGGCAATACCGGCCTGCATGTAATGATCGATGCAATTTGCCCATTGTCCCGTTCTAAAATAATAATCGGCCAGGGCCGCATGCAGTCGGTCTTGAAAAACCCGAAGGGGCAATGCAGCTAAAAATTGTAACGCATCTTGTGCGGCTTGCGGTTCGGCTTGGCGCAATCCACATTGTAGCGCATAAAAGACGACCTCTTGTTGCTCCTGCGTTAAATGGGTGGCGGAGCTGGACCTGAGTTGCTCCTTCCATTGACTGTAAGCTGCACAAGCCGACGTCAATTTGCCTTCTTGAAACGACTGCTGGGCTACCAGATGCAAGGTTTCGACCGGATTGACGCCAATGGCCTGCTGCGCAACGACGAAACGCATTGGCACCATCAGAAGAACGACAATAACAAGCCTAAGTAGGGTACGCATGCAGTTTTTTCAATAACGGGGCGAATATTCGAAATATTTCAGGGCAGTCCAAGCAATCGTTGCGAACAGATGTGGATAAGTAGGGGTTTAAGAGAGCCTTAACAAATAGGGGGTTGCTTAATATTGTATGCGAAAACGCAGCGTATGAAAAAACTTTTCAGCACCCGCTATTCTGAGAATGCCGTTTCTCTCTCGTTACTGCTGCTCAGGCTTTCGGCCGGTGGCTTAATGATACCGCATGGCTTTGATAAACTGATACACTTTGTAGAAAAGGCAAAGGATTTTCCAGATCCGCTGCAACTAGGATCGGTAGCCTCGCTTTCGCTGGTCATCTTTGCGGAATTCTTTTGTGCCGTGCTGTTGGTCGCAGGGCTAATGACCCGCTTGGCGGTCATTCCACTGTTGGTCACCATGGCCATTGCCGTATTTATGATCCACCACAGCGATGTGCTCGGCGAAGGCGAACATGCGACCCTGTATCTTGCCGCTTACCTTGTATTGCTGCTAACAGGCCCCGGAAAAGTGAGCCTCGATCGCATGCTCGGCAATTGATGCCCCTTTATGGACAACTCCTTTTTGCCCAAATACCCTGCCGCTGAACGCAAGAGAAATTCCTGGCTTAGTTCATTAGTAAGCTTACTGGCCTACCTGCTGATGGCTCTCTTTTTTATACGAGACAGTAAAGTGGCAGCCATCCTGATCTTTATTCTGCTGCTACACGAGCTGGGGCATTATCTGGCCATGCGTCACTTTCGATATCACGACACCGGTATCTTTTTTATTCCGCTGTTGGGCGCCTTTGTATCCGGATCGAAACGCACCCTCTCGCAACAAGAATCGGCTACCATTATCTTGGCCGGCCCGCTGCCGGGCATTTTATTGGGAATTTTGCTGGTGTTGCTTACACGTAACGCATCTCTCGATCTCTCTACCCTGTCTTTTCTGAACTGGACCGGCATGGCACTTATTCTGCTCAACGGATTTAATCTACTGCCGATCTATCCTCTCGATGGCGGGCAATTACTGAACAGGGTTTTTCTAGATGAAGAGAGCCGGCTATCCCGGTTCTTTGTACTATTGTCGGCACTGCTGCTAACCTGGCTAGCCTTTCGGCTTACGTTCTATGCCTTGCTTCTTTTTCCGTTACTGATGCTATGGCGCACCCGAAAAGATAAGACCCTAAAAAAGATCGAGCAGCGAGTAGCGGAAGCCGGCATCAATACCGATGTGGACTACGAACAATTGCCCGACGAGGACTACTGGAAGATCAGAACCATTCTGATCGAAGTACATCCCCGGTTTTCCTCGTTGAACCCAGCCATACAAGAATATGATGCAAAGGAAGCTTCCGTTCAAAGCATGATCGCCTCGCTGCTTGACCAACGACTTATCTTGGATCTCTCGCTGACCCAAAAAATAATGATCGCCACCGTGTGGATAGCGGCATTACTATTTACCGCGCTGTTCGGATTGCTAAGCTGGAAAGGCCTGTAACGTTCTGGCGCTTGCGCACTAAGTGCTTGTAAAAGAATTTGCCAGATCAAACCCGGCGAAGATCAGCCTTCCAAACCTTGATAGCCTCTTTGATCTGCTTTGGCGTTAAGGATTCTTCGGCCGCCCGTTTCGCCAACGCGGGCATCTCTTCGTCGGAAGCGAATCGCAGGGCAACGATCTGCCCCATTCTCAATCGCTTGTCGAGCGGCTGACCGGTAAGCACAAAATGACGCAGTCTTTCTTCGGTGCGAATGGCTCGATCTTGCACTTTAAGCCCGTAGGAGCGAACCAAGGCTACCAGCGTGGCCAAAATAAAAAATAACAAGACTAGCAAGATCGATGTAAAACAGTTGGCCTCGGTGCAACGAAGCAGGTTTACGATGCTGGCAACAAGTCCTGCCAATGTCAACGGCATGGCCGTAAAATGCCAAAGAGGATCGTAGCGAACATGGTTGTCGTATTGCTGTGTTTTCATGGAAGTAAATTGATGGTGTAAGATACGCTAAATTTGTAAAAATATCCTTGTTTGAAAGCTCCCCAAGCCTCCATTATTACGATCGGCGACGAACTGCTCATTGGTCAGACGATCGATACCAATAGTGCTTTTATCGGCCAACAGTTGAATTCACTGGGAATTTGGGTACGCAGGCGCGTAGCCGTTGGAGACAATCGCGAAGAGATCTTGGCGGCACTACGCGAAGAGAGTCTGCATTCTTCGATCATCATATTGACCGGCGGACTCGGCCCAACGGCCGATGATATTACCAAACCGCTATTGTGTGATTATTTTGGCGCGACATTAATTCGACACGAGCCCACGCTTGCACACATACAACACTTGTTCGACAAGGTCTACAAACGGCCCGGCGCCATGCTTGAGAGAAATAGGAAACAAGCCGACGTACCCAACAACTGCACTGTCTTACATAATCCTAGTGGCACAGCCCCCGGCATGCTGTTTGATAAAGACGGCGTACTGTACATTTCGCTGCCCGGCGTACCCCGCGAAATGAAAGACCTGATGTTAACCGCTGTGCTACCCTATCTTGAAAAAAATATTTCGCGTCCATCAATCGTACACAGGAGCATTCTGACCTGCGGTATTGGAGAATCGATGCTCGCAGAGATGCTGACCGACTTTGAATCGTTACTCCCCTCTTACATCTCGCTTGCTTACTTGCCCAACTATGGCATGGTCAGGTTACGATTGACCGCAACTGGCGAATCAGGCGATACTCTTACCAAAGAGGTCAATGAACGTATTGAGCAATTGTGTGCCTTGACGGCCGAATATCTAGTTACCGACCAGGAAATAAGTATGGAGGCGTTACTGGGGCAGTTATTGCTGGGTAAACAATTGACCGTGGCCACCGCGGAAAGTTGTACAGGAGGACTGATCGCGCATCAACTTAGCACCGTGCCCGGAGCCTCTGCCTATTTAAAAGGAGCCGTGGTATGCTACTCGAACGATAGCAAAGAAAATGTACTGGGTGTTCAAAAAAGTACGCTGTTGCAATACGGTGCGGTGAGCGAAGAGACCGTAAGCGAAATGGCAAAGGGCGCTCTGCGCGTGCTTAAGGCCGATGTGGCAGTAGCCGTATCGGGCATTATGGGGCCCGGAGGAGGAAGTGCCGAGAAGCCCGTAGGAACGGTCTACGTGGCCGTGAGTAACGGAAAGAGGACCACGACGCACCGACTCAGGCTCGGTTTTGACCGTGGCCGCAATACGCAACAAACGGCTCTGTTTGCCCTGAACCTGCTACGCAAGTTTATCGTATCGTAATCTGATTTGCATCAAATTACTACCTTTGAACTTTACGATCCTTGCTAAATAATACCCATTATGGCTCTTGTCGATCTGGTTATGCCGAAACTTGGCGAAAGTATCATGGAAGCCACCATTCTAAAGTGGCACAAGCAACCCGGCGATACCGTGGCGCAAGACGAAACGGTGTTGGAGATCGCTACCGACAAAGTAGATAGTGAGGTGCCCAGCACCGCTGCGGGCACCATAGAGCAACTCCTGTTCAATGTAAACGATGTGGTCCCCATCGGAACGGTCATTGCCAAGATAAGAACCGGTGTGGCCGAGACAACACAACCCGCTGCCGCACCGATACCTGTTGTAGCCAGCCCTGTTGCCGTAACTACAACAGCTGCCCCCGTTACCGTTACCGCCTCTTCAGGGGCAGCCGGTCGCTTTTATTCACCACTCGTGCTCAATATTGCCACCAGTGAGGGAATCGGGCTGGCCGAGTTAGAGACCATCGCAGGTACCGGCAACGAAGGAAGGGTGACCAAAAAAGATATCTTAGAATACGTGAACCAGCGAAAAAGCGGCATGGTTCAAACACAGGCTACCGTTAGCCAACCCATTCAACAACAAGAAGTGATTATTCCGCTGGCAAAGATCGAGCCCGCACCCCTACCCGTCAATTACAGTGGTAATGTCGAGATCGTCGAGATGGACAGAATGCGTAAGCTGATCGCGGAGCACATGGTACGCAGTAAACAGACCAGCCCGCATGTGACCAGTTTTACAGAGGCCGATGTAACGAACTTGGTACTGTGGAGAGATCGCGTAAAGAAGGAATTCGAAAAACGCGAGTCGACCAAGATCACGTATACGCCTCTTTTTATCGAAGCCATTGTACGCTGCATCAAGAAATTTCCGCTCATCAATTGTTCACTCGACGGCACTAACATCATCATAAAAAAGGATATCAACATTGGCATGGCCACGGCCCTTCCCTCGGGCAATCTGATCGTGCCCGTCATTAAGAATGCCGATCAATACAATATGGTAGGGTTGGCCAAACAAGTCAATCAACTGGCCGATGCGGCCCGGCAAGGAAAATTAAAAGTCGACGACACGCAAGGTGGCACCTTTACGCTGACCAACGTGGGTACCTTTGGATCGCTGATGGGAACTCCCATTATCAATCAACCCCAGGTTGCTATTTTAGCAGTGGGGGCCATCAAAAAGAGGCCCGTGGTAGTAGAGACCCCTGCCGGAGACAGCATTGCCATTCGGCACATGATGTACCTGAGCATGAGTTACGACCACCGCATTGTCGACGGAAGCTTGGGGGCGACCTTTCTAACGGCGGTAGCCAAAGAATTAGAGAGTTTCGATCCCGACAGACAACTCTGATCTGTCATCAATCTTCTGCCATCGTTGCGTCAAGGCCCCAATCCCTTCCTTTGTTGAGTGCAGGCACTCCCTCTGTCAACCAGCGAGCCGGCTTATCTCCTTTGAGTAACCAATCGAAGAATTGTTGTTGGCGAATGGATATATCCTTTTGGTTCTTTCTTTCGCGCAGATTATGCGCTTCTCCGTTGTAATTGAGCATCCATACTTGCTTTCCCAGTCTTCGCAGGCCGGTAAACAATTCGATCCCCTGGTACCAGGGAACGGCGCCGTCGGCATCATTGGCCATAATGACCATGGGAGTTTTGACCTTGGGTAAATGAAAGAGTGGTGAGTTCGCAATATAGAGATCGGGACGCTCCCAGAGCGTAGCTCCAATACGACTTTGCGAAACCTCATACTGAAACTGTCGGTTGATACCACTTTCCCAGCGGATACCACCATAGGCACTGGTCATGTTAGCTACCGGAGCTCCGGCCCAGGCTGCTTTGAATAACGAGGTCATGGTTACCAGCTGTGCCACCTGAATGCCCCCCCAGCTTTGTCCCTGAATGGCCATGTTGCGAGCATCGACATATGGCAACTTGGCCAGGCTATTGGCAGCACTGACCACATAATTATAGCAACTCTTGGCAGGATACCCTGTTTTGTAATAGATATCGGGAGAGAAGACAATATACCCGCGACTTACATAAAAAGAAATATTCAGCCGACTTCCCGTGGGAGAGGGAGGAATATAGTTGTGCAACGTTTCGGTGTGCGTCTCGTAGAAATAAAAGATTACAGGGTATTTTTTCGCAGGGTCAAAATCCTCGGGACGATACAATATTCCTTGCGCAGGCTTTCCATCGAGTGCTTTATAGCGATAAAGGGTAGCGGTTCCCCAATTGAATTGCTGCTGCTGCGGATTGATCCACGAGATACGACGCTCTGCGCCCTGCGCAGAAGTGGAAAAGCCCGGTTCCCACACGTGAAGGTCGGGCGATCGTTCGTATCGCTCCTTGGTATAGGCGATCACGAAAGCGCGTTGCGCTTTTATGGGTAGTCCGTACGCAAAAGAGCCCGCCTGTCGTTTTACGAACCGTAGCTTACCATTCTCCCACTCGGCGATCGCAATGCCTGCATCACGGCGCTCTTGCTGCTGGTAGCGCCAGCAGAGTGAACCTTGTTGCGGAATATACTCCTGATCGGCATCCAGCGAAATAAACCGATAGTTCTCTTTTTGCGCACGTCCCACAATGGTGACGTTCTTTGCCGCAGTGCTGGCACTGATCGATACCTTCCAGGTGTCATAACGATCGTAGATCAGCACCGATGTATCGCCGGAAAGCCAGCCGGCCATTCCATAAGGAAAAGCGGGCCCGGGCATATCATGCAACTCATCGTATAGTACGTGTGGAATAGAACGGGTGATGGTACGTACCTTGACTCCATCCCAACTTTGGTATTGACGAAGATCGGCATCGTACCAGACCAACGCGCTGCCCTTGGGAGAAACAGACGACGCAACAAAATTCCCGTTAAGGTCAGCTTTGATCAGCTGGCGCTGTCCGGTCAACATGTCAATTCGGTAAATATCTTTTTTGGTCGCGGCTGTCCACTGAAAAGGAATACGCTTGCCATAATCGCTGGTCGCATAGGCCCACGGACTATCGGCATCTTTGGGAATATAGAGGGAGGCAACCTCGGGAGAACCCAGTTGCACCAGACGACCACGATCGAAGTGGTATACGGCCGTGTAAGAACGCTCTTGATTTCTCTTTAGCTCATAGAGCTGCTGCGTTTGCAAGTAATCGTCGTTATAATGCCATATGTCCACTTTTACCTGCTCGGCCTCGGGGGTAGTTGTATCTTTTGCAGGCACAATGGGAGCCGTACCAAAAAACAATCGGTTACCCGATTCGCTAAACCGCAGCTCGGCAAATTCGCTGATGGTCATTCCGAGCTTCATGCCCGGTGTATTACGATCGGCTATCGCCATAGCCGTATCGGTGCGTTGATCGAAATGATACAGCCGAAAATACTTGACAAGTTCTTTGGGCCTCGCATCACGTTCGGCCACAAAGGCCAGCTGACGACCATTGGACGAGAAGGTAAACTTTTTAAGGTCGTTTGCTCCTCGTAAGATCGTGTCCACTTTCATGGCGGGCATACTGACCAAAAGCACAGCTGTCTTACTGAGTGAATCCTTATTGTTTTTGACTTGCTCCGCCACCAACTTGCCTCCGCTTTTGGCAACCTGAAACTCCGCTATGCGTGGTAAGATCAAGCGAGCCCCCGTTGCAAGCTGTACGATCCATAGGTCAGAGGGCGTCTCTCCTGACTCGACTGCTTTGTCGGCGCTCTCGAAAAAAAGGGCCACCCACCCTTCTTCTTCGGCAGGCATCCTAAAGGAACGAACGTTGGCGTATTTGATGGTACTATCCTTTCCCAACTCGACTATGCCTACCGAGTCTTTGGGCATTTCTTCGGGTTTTTTCTTTTTGTTTCTGGCTTCCTTAAGGGCCGCATAATACGGCTTGATCTTATAGATCAAATAGCGGTTATTGTAACTGATAACTGCACCATAGCCTCTGGGAATTTCGCGACGATAGTCAGAACGCAACGATTGCAATACCAGGGTGCCATCACCTTCTTGCACATCGATAGTAAAGACGGCCCAGTTTCCATCGGCACTCAAGGTTCTTTCACCTATGCGCTGCCAACTATCATAAACCTGGTGATCGAGAGGCTTCTTCTGCGCCACAAGCGAACCTGTCCAGAAGATCGGGAGCAAGAGTAAGAAACAGATCTTTTGCATACGAAACGGGTATATGGCTCTAAGATAATTTAAACAATTTATAAAGTAGGTTGTTAACTGCATCATCCACTGATTATGAAAAATATACTGCTTCTTACCCTACTGACCGGCATTCTTCAGAGCGGCCTTGCACAAGGGCTGGGAAGTGTGGCAGGCACCATTACCGATAAGAATTCGCTGACCCCCCTGGCGGGTGCCACCGTTCGAATAGAGGGTGTTTCGTTGGCTGCCGTTACCGACTCGCTGGGAAGATTTCGAATAACGGGCATTGTACCCAAAACCTACACCCTTCGAATAAGTTCCGTTGGATTTACAGAGCTGGTGCTTTACAACACCGTAGTTACCGTAGGAAACGAACTGAACCTGACCCTCCAGCTCGAGGCGGTCGCCACCAAACTGGCCGAAGTAACGGTCAGCTCGGGTCGACGAACGGCCATTGCAGCCAGCCTGGAGACACCACTTAGCGTACAAAAACTAACCACCGAAGAGATCCGTAGCAACCCGGGCGGCAACTTTGATGTTTCGAGAGTAATACAAGCCCTTCCGGGTGTCGGAGGAACGGCCGGCAGCGTTGGCGGCTATAGAAATGATATTATCATACGGGGCGGCGCTCCCAATGAGAATGTATATTATCTCGACGGCATCGAGATCCCTGTTATCAATCACTTTGCCACACAGGGCAGCGCAGGCGGACCCACCGGTATGCTTAACGTAAGTTTTCTCGAGGAGGTAAAATTGAGTTCCTCCTCCTTTGATGCCCGCTTCGACAATGCCCTTTCGTCGGTTCTGCAATTTCGCCAACGCAATGGAAACCCTAACAGAGTACAAGGAAATCTTCGACTCAGTGCCACCGAGCTGGCCACCACCCTCGAGGGACCACTCTCCTCAAAAACTACGTTTCTAGCCTCGGCCAGGCGATCGTACTTGCAATTGCTATTTAAAGCGATCGATCTGCCGATTCGCCCCAACTACTGGGATTTTCAATACAAGGTTACACACCGCATCAATAAAAAAACGACGCTAACATTTCTCGGGCTGGGGGCCATCGACGATTTTAGTTTCGGTGCGCCGCGCGAAGCCACTCCAGAAAAATTATACATACTCGACGCTACACCTGCCATTCAGCAATGGAACTACACCTTTGGGGTAAGTGTGCGAAAGCAGATCCCCGGCGGCTATTGGAACCTGGCCCTCAGCAGAAACATGTTCGATAACGCCATCGAAAAATTCGATGGCAACAACACGCAGGACGAAACAAAGAGAAGGACAGGCATCAACTCGCAAGAGATCGAGAATAAATTAAGGTTTGATGTAAATAAGACCATCGGCGGTGTAAAGCTGGCCTATGGGGGTGTCGTGCAATATGCCAAAAGCAACAACAACTCATTTATACGCATTCGCCAAGAGCTCAGAGATGGGGCCGGCAATCTGATTCAACCTGCGGTGGTATCGCGCTATCTATCGAATATCGATCTCTGGAGAACGGGAGCCTTTGTACAATTGAGCAAGCGAATGGCACAAGAGCGCCTGAGCATAAGTGGGGGGCTGCGAACCGATCTGAACAGTTTTACCGAAACAGGAGGCGATCCACTGCGAACACTTTCTGCGCGCGTGGGCGTTTCGTATATGCTGGCCGACAAATGGTCACTGAATGCATCGGTTGGCGACTACTACAAGCTTCCTGTATATACCATACTCAGCTTTCGCAACAACCAAGGGCAGCTGGTCAACAGAAACACCGATTACACCAGAAGTTCACATGTAGTGATCGGAACCGAATTCTTACCGGTGCCCACTACTCGTTTTACGCTAGAGGCATTTTATAAGCGATACGACCGCGTTCCCGTTTCAGTAAGGGATGGCATTTCACTTAGCAACCTGGGGGGTGATTTCAATGCGGTCGGTAACGAAGCCGTGCGTACCGACGGGCAAGGCCATAGTTACGGCTTTGAATTTTTTGCACAACAAAAACTTAGCAAACGTTTCTTTGGAACGCTCTCTTACACATTTTTTATTAGTCAGTTTAGCGGCGCAGACAAAAAGATGATCGCCAGCGCTTGGGACAATCGCCACTTACTTTCCTTTATCGGTGGTTATAAGATGGGCAAGAACTGGGAGATCGGCATCAAGTTTCGTTATCAGGGAGGCGCCCCTTTTACTCCTTTCGATTTAACACAATCACAGCTCAATTATCTCACGCTGGGCACCGGCGTATTGAACCTGGCGCAACTCAACAGCCAGCGTCTGGGCGCTTTTCATGCTGGCGATATCCGCATCGATAAGAAATGGAATTGGCGAAAGACGACCTTCGATCTCTTCTTGGACATCACCAATTTCTATGGCGCCAAGAGTCCGGCCTTTCCGCAGTTCACCTTTAAGAGAAACGAGACCAATACGGCCTTTTTGACCACCAATGGGCAGCCGATCAATCTGAACGGATCTAATGCGATCCCTCTCATATTGGCTAACGAAGACGGAACGCTAATTCCCACCATTGGATTTATTGTGGAATTCTAAGAACGCTTGTTTCGGGCATACACCAGCCAGGCGTGTAGTCCGAGGGCCAGTAAGATCAGCGAAAGTCCCAAGTAGAATCCACTGCTCAGCAGTTGATCTTCGCGAAAAAATATAAATGCCAGCAGTATGCCATAGACCGGCTCGAGGTTATAGCTGAGATTGACCGTAAAAGCCGATAGCTTCTTTAGCGCGGCTCCTGACAACTGAAAGGCCCAAACCGAGCAGACCCAAGATAGAACCAAAAGCCACAGAAAATCCTCTATGGTAGGCAGTAACCGAAATGAAGAAAACGTGGTTCTATAAAATGGTATCAGCGCCGCCATAAACAAGAATCCTCCCAACTGCTGCCACACGAGCATGCTCTCGACATTGGTCTTTTTGAGCAGCTCTCGGTTAAAGATCGGAAACAGTGCCGCAAGCAAGGCCGAGACAAGTCCAATGGCTATGCCCAAGGTATAGCGTGTATCGAAATGAAAAATAATGTAGACGCCCCCCAGGGTCATTAGCCCTAAGAGCAACTCAATCACATTGACCGATTTTTTCAGGATCAATGGCTCAAACAACGCAGTAAAGAAGCCAATGGCAGCAAAACAAACCAACGCGATCGAGACATTGGCATATTTGATGGCCCCATAGAAGGTAAGCCAGTGAAGCGCAGCGATTATGCCGACCCCCATGATCCTTACAATAAGGCCGGCCGTGAGCGCCTCGATCTTCTTTCGCCACGAGAACAGTATCCACATGGACAATACGGTCAAAAACATCCGGTAGCAAACGATCATCAATTCATTGAGCGTAATAAGTCGGCCCAAGATACCGGTAAGACCGGCCAACAATACCGCCAGATGTAGCTGCGAGTACGCTTTTTTCATGAGAGAGTTTGCGCACTTCGCTTTTTGCGATAGTTGGTTAAAAACGTGTAGAACCTCAGCTGGATCACGCCCAGCACACCCTCCGTAATGATACCCTTGTTCATCTTCGAGGTGCCTTGCGTGCGGTCTTGAAAGAGGATGGGAACCTCCTTGATCACAAAGCCCAACCGCCAAGACGCGTATTTCATTTCGATTTGAAACGCATATCCTACAAAACGAATGCTCGACAGATCGATCGTTTCCAGAACGGCCCTACGGTAACAAACAAAGCCGGCCGTGGGATCCTTGATGGGCATCCATAAGATGCTCCTTGTATACAACGAGGCGCCGCGTGAGAGAGCAATGCGATTGGCAGGCCAATTGATGACCCCGCCCCCTTTCACATATCTGGAACCCACCGCTACATCGGCTCCTTGTGAACTACAGGCATCATAAAGCCGGAGCAGGTCAGCCGGGTTATGCGAAAAATCGGCATCCATCTCGAAAATATATTGGTAAGACCTAAGCAGCGCCCAGCGAAATCCGAATAGGTACGCAGTACCCAATCCCTGCTTGCCGGTTCGCTCTTCCAAAAAAAGTCGATCCTGATATTGTAACAACAACGACCGTACAATGGCGGACGTACCGTCAGGAGAACCATCATCAATGACCAATACATGAAACCCACCCTCGAGTGAGAAAACGGCCGAAAGAATAGCGGCTATGTTCTCCTTTTCGTTGTACGTGGGTATGATGACCAGTTTATCCATTCTTCTTGAGCATGGTTCTAGTGTAGATCTCGGTAAGCTTTTGTTTGGTGTGCTGAGGAAAATCGCCCTTCATCATCCAATCGTAGTATTGAGGCTCTGCCTTTAGTACCTCCGCTACGGGACGGCCCTTGAACTTACCAAAATTAAAGACCTCTACCCCGTTATCCCAGATAAATCGCTTGGCAAAGTCTACGATGGGTTCCTCTCCCACTGACTTTAAGATCGAATCGACGGTATGACCAAGACTCTCATAGCGTTGCAGCTGAGATTGCAAGATCTCGTAGGTGGCCCCCGCATCAACGGCAGCACTATGCGCCCCGTCGAGGGTCTTTCCGCAATAGAATTGGTAGGCGGCCGACAACGTGCGCGGTTCCATTTTATAGAAGATCTGTTGCACATCGAGCATTCTTCTGCCCTTCATATCGAATTCAATGCCGGCCCTGAGAAACTCCTCTACCAGCAAGGGAATGTCGAAGCGATTTGAATTATATCCCGCCAGATCGCAGCCGTCGAGTATCTGCTTGAGTTCATGAGCCAGTTGCTTGAAGGTGGGCGCATCCTTTACCATCTCGTCGGTAATTCCGTGCAGGTCGCTGGATGCCTTTGGAATAGCAATGCCCGGATTGATCAGCTTGCGCTTGATGGTCTGGCTACCATCGGTCAGCACTTTTACGATGGCGATCTCAACGATGCGGTCGCTGCCGAGATTGACGCCAGTGGTCTCCAGATCGATAAAGGCCAGGGGTTTTGTAAGTTGTAACATGCGGTAAAGTTAAGATTTTAAAAAGGCCTGGGTTCTAAAATTAGCCCCTAGAAAGCGTCCTTGCAAGAGAGCTGTGCAAATTCCATATTTTTGCTGTACATAAAACAAAGTATGAGAAAGCTTTTCTCTCTTTTATTGGCAGCCGGTCTGCTGAGTTTCATACTCGCAAGTTGTGCTACGGCCCGCGAAGGCTGCCCCATGAACAGCACACCCAAAACAAAATTCAGACGCTAGTGCCATGAATTGGATCCCATTGCAGTCGCCGCAACAATTGGACGAGATCTTGACAAAGCCGGGGCTCAGTCTGCTTTTTAAACATAGCACCCGATGCTCTATCAGTACGGTAGCGCTCGAACGGCTCAACAGATCGTCACTCTCCGACTTGGCACCGGCCTACTTGCTCGACCTGCTTTCTTACCGAGAGTTATCGAATACGATAGCAACCCGGTTACAGGTGCATCATGAATCGCCGCAAGTGCTGGTCGTAAAGGATGGGCAGTGCTGCTACGACGAGAGTCATCTCTCGATCAATAGCGAAGAAGTAGAAGAGGTGCTTGCAAAAATTTCAGCTTCGTAAGCAGGTTACAGCCCCTGCGCATTGATAAAATTGACCAGGGCGGCCGTATTTTTCAACTTTAGCTTTTTTAAGATATTGTAGCGATGTACCTCTACGGTCTTTAGCGAGATCTCTAGCCGTTGGGCTATTTCTTTCGAAGATAACCCCTGCTTGATATGGGTCACCACCTCGATCTCTCGTTTCGAAAGCAGGTTCATATCGGGATACTCACTATCCTCGTCGAGTTCTTGGTGCGCAACAATGTTCTTGATCTCTTCGCAGATATACTTATTGCCCGCCAGCACTTCGTCGATAGCCCTGAATAACTCGTCCTTAGAGGAATTCTTGGTCACATAGCCGCGGGCTCCCATTTGGAACATTCTGCGGGCATAGGCCGGCATGGAGTGCATGGAAATGCCGATCACCTGGCTTTGCGGAGCTTGCTTTTGCAGTAGCTTGGTGGCTTCGAACCCATTTATGGGGGTCATATTGATATCCATCAAAACAATATGGGGCTGGTGCTTTGCGGCCAGCGCAAGCGCCTCTTGCACATCACTGGTCTCCCCAATGACCTCGAACCGCGGTTCGGTAGAAAGTACAATATCCCAGGATTCTCTGATCAGCTTGTGATCGTCAACTAATAGAATGGTAGTCTTGCTCATAGAACAAGGTTTTCATAGGTTAGGTTAATTCGAATGTAAGAAAATCCAAGCTACTACTCTATTTTTGTACCACTTTTTTAAAAAACCTCCCATGCGATACCTGCTTGTCTGCCTGCTCTATTGCGTCTCCTTGCCTGCCATGGCCCAAGAGGACAGTACCGAAATCGTTGACTATAGCCAGTTTGGTGACGCCCAGGGGGTCAAACGCTATTGCAATCAAAAAGTGCTGAACCAGACTCCCCAGCGCATAGTGAGTTTTGGCATGGAGCAACTAGGCCGTTTTGAAGTACCCGATCTGCCCCTGTCGGCCATGCTACCGGCCATGCAAAGTTTTTCTGCCACCGGCATGTTCGCCTTAAAGGCGCAGGTAAACATTCCGGTCATCTCTACCAATAAGATCATCTGGCAATTGGGTGCTAACTATTGGGGCAGCCGTATTGCCATCGAAAATCCGGGCACCCATCAACTGGCTAACAAATTGGCCACGCATACACTCACCAGCACCGGTCTTAATACAACTATTTTTAAGCCCCTGAACGAAAAGAACTTTTTGATCGTTCAGGCCAGCGCCGATTTCAACGGAATCTTTCACAGCCCCAAAGAGATCAACAGCAGCGCTCTTACAGTGAGTGGATCGGCTTTGTACGGCTGGAAACTATCCGAAAAGAATATGCTTGGCATTGGGTTGGCACGAACCTACAGGGCCGGACAAATCATGCACCTACCCGTGGTGCTTTGGAATAAGACCTTCAACGATAAGTGGGGCATGGAACTTTTACTTCCTGCCCGCGGGCATCTTCGCTACAACTTCTCTACGGCCAGCATCGTACAGTTGGGCTTCGAATTAGAGGGAAATCAATTTTGGATGCGCCTGCCGGGCAGTGCCAATGGCACCATCTTTATTCAGCGCGGAGAACTAAAGCCCCGTATTATGTGGGATAAAAAGCTAACCGGATTCTTGTGGTTCAATGCCCAAGCCGGACTTCGTTACAACTGGCGCTTCGACGGAATGGATGTCTACGACGGAAAAAAACTCAATCAGCGCTATTTTACCAGCGCACTGGGTAACCCGTTGTACGTAGGATTCAGTCTGAACTTTGTATCGCCCTAGATCATTTGGCTACCTGGCGAGTCCAGGTATCGCTTCTGCCTATGAGCGAAACACCGATAAACCCTCTTACATCAATAGTATTGGGGCTTGTCATCTTGATGGAACAAGAATAAGTGTTCCCATTTTTAGGATCGTAGATACTGCCCTCTTCCCACACGTTTTTTTCGGTAGAAACGAATCCCCATACATTGACCAGCCCCAACAACGGACGGGCACGAGAGGCTTCTTCGGGATGATTCTTGTCTACCTTGGGCTTTCCTGTCTCGGGATCGTTGGGCTCTTTTAACCAAACGATCTTTCCCTGGTATTTTTCTCCGTTCTTGTAAATGCGAACCATGGCCGTACCTTCTCCGGTTTTCCAGACTCCGACAATGGCATCGGGATTACCCGGTTGGGCTTTGAAAGAAGAAGCGACCACTCCCAATGAAAGGCCGCAAAGAAGCAAAAAGAAAGTGCGCAGTTTCATAGACATCGTTTTTAAGGATGGTACAAATTTAAAAAAGTGGAGGCGACCGGAGTCGAACCGGTGTCCAAACATATTCGTCGAAAGCTTTCTACATGTTTATTTCGGCATTGATTGTCGAAAGCAGGCAGGGACCGAACGTACCGACCGGCTTCGTAGCTGCGATTGTCTTAAGCAAACAGCGCAGACTGCCTTTTGTAAAAAAGGCCTGCTTGCCGCAACCTGTTTTGGGTTTGAGTCGGCGGCGGGGCTTGGTAACAGATAGACCGGCCCGGCGGCCCTAATGACTACCTGATCACTGATTAGGCAGCCATGGCATACTGAGTATTGCCATTTGAGTTTTCGTATTCAGATTTAACTGCTAATTACGCAACGCAGTACATGCTTACACTTTCAAAGAACGATGCTGTCAAAACCAAACGCCCCCTTTAACGACCCCAGCCCAGCCAATCATTGGCATTGGCATAGATCATCAGTCCCAGCAAAATGGCCATTCCCGCCACCTGGGCATATTCCATAAATTTATCGCTGGGCTTTCTTTTTGTGACAATCTCGTAAAGTGTGAACATCACATGCCCTCCGTCCAGCGCCGGAATAGGCAATAAATTCATAAATGCCAGTACGATCGATAAAAAGGCCGTGATACGCCAAAATGATTCCCAATCCCAGGCATTACCAGAGAAAATTGAACCCATGGCCTTAAAACCACCCACGCCTTTGTAGGCACCGGTATCGGGATCGAGAATTTTTTTGAACTGATCGATATAGTCCTGCAATTCATTACCTGCCTTTTGTACTCCGGCCGGCAAGGCGGCCAGCACACCATACCGCTTTACATTCAGTTGTAACCAGCCGAGACTATCCATTTGCTGGTAACTATACCCATAGGCTAAAAATCCGATGCGACCTTCTTGGTTAACGTCAACGGGCAAGGCCAACTCCTGACCATTGCGCAATGCGGTCAAGGACACCGTTCGTCCTTTGGCCGCCAATAACTTTTCTTGCAATTCATCGTAAAACTCGAAGCGATCTCCGTCGATGGCCACGATCTGATCGTCCTTTCTAAGCCCTCCGCGATAGGCGGCCGTAGTATCGGGCACCAAAAAGGCAATGGCGGGTCTGCGCACTTCTAAAAACCCGCGTGAGCTGCGGTTGCGGTTTTCTACCAGTTGACCGATCAGGTCCTTGTCCATGTTGATGGAGAGGGTTTGCGCTCCCCGCTGCAATTGTACCTGTTGGCCAAGGATCAATTTTCGGCGCAGCTTCTCGAAATCAGCGACCGGCTCTCCGTCAATGGAAAGAATACGGTCTCCGTTACGAATACCCATTTTGTAAAGGGTGCTGTCCACGACATGTACACCATACTTCATGGAGGCCGTCGGAATTTTTTTATCGCCCCATATCATCAAGATAAAGGCATAGATCACAAAGGCCACCAGTACATTCATTACCACTCCGCCGATCATGATGATCAGCCGTTGCCAGGCGGGCTTACTTCGAAACTCCCAGGGTTGAGCAGGTCGTTGCAGCGTTTCTTTATCGAGACTTTCGTCGATCATGCCGGCGATCTTGACATAGCCGCCCAGGGGTAGCCATCCGATACCGTATTCAGTTTCGCCTTTTTTCTTTTTGAACAGCGAGAACCAGGGATCGAAAAAGAGATAGAACTTCTCTACGCGGCAACGAAACCAACGTGCCGTAATGTAATGTCCAAATTCGTGCAAGATCACCAAAATAGATAACGACAGCAACAGCTGGGCCGCTTGTAATCCTACCGAAGACCAATTAATCGCTACTAGCATCATACGGAAGTAAGACCGACCAACCTGGTTTTTATAAGAACATATTAAAGGTTGATCTGATCGGCTGCAAAGGTACGAGCCGCTGCATCGCTCTCAAAATAATCCTCGAGAGAGGGCTGTGCCAAAAAGGGTACCGCCTGCATGGTTCGCTCGATGATCTCGGTCATTTCCAGAAAATTGATCCTGTTCTTTAAAAAGGCATAGACCACGATCTCGTTGGCCGCATTCATTATACAAGCCAGGTTACCCCCCTTTTCGAGTGCCTCTTGGGCCAATGCAAGATTTCTGAACGTTTTAACATCGGGATCCTCGAAACTCAGGTTTCTGACCGAGCGAAAATCGTAACGAGGAAAATCATTTCGAATTCGCTGCGGAAACGCCAACGCATATTGTATGGGCAACTTCATATCGGGCAATCCCATCTGGGCCTTTATGCTGCCATCTTCGAATTGCACCATACTGTGAATAATACTTTGTGGATGCACCACTACCTGAATTTGCTGAGCGCGTAAGTTAAAGAGCCATTTAGCCTCGATCATCTCGAGACCCTTGTTCATTAGCGTGGCAGAATCGATGGTGATCTTGGCCCCCATGGTCCAGTTGGGGTGCTGCAAGGCATGCTCCCTTTTTACATTGACCAGATAGTTGGTCTTTCTTCCTAAGAAAGGTCCGCCCGAAGCCGTCAGGATGATCTTTTCGATCTTGTTTCGCGTTTCTCCTACCAAACACTGAAAGATGGCGGAGTGTTCCGAATCGACGGGTATAATGGGAGCTCGGTTCTCGAGGGCCGTTCGCATAACGATATCGCCGGCCACCACCAGCGTTTCTTTATTGGCAAGGGCTACGGCCTTCCCTTGTCGCAGCGCGCAAAGCGTTGGCTTTAATCCGGCATATCCAACTATGGCGGCCAACATCAGGTCATAACTATCCAGTGCTGCAACTTCTTCTAAGGCCTTCTCGCCGGCAAATACTTTTACGGTTGTCGACTGCAAGGCCTCTTTTACGCGGGTATATTTTTTCTCGTCTCCGATCACCACCATGTTGGGTAAAAAGCGAAGGGCCTGGGCGATCAGCAGCTCGTCATTATTTTGTGCGGTAAGGATCTCTACACTAAAAAGGTCGGGGTGGGCAGCGATTACATCGAGTGCCTGGGTACCGATCGATCCGGTCGATCCGAACAAGGCGATCCTCTTGATGACAGGGGATGGGTTCATGGAAGAAAGAAATTATAAATTGACTACGAACGAAGTTAAGGCATCGGCGAGCTTTCTGTCGTTGCTAAGTCGAGGGACCTTATTTTGACCACCCAGCTTGCCCACCGAGCGCATGTAATCGATAAATCCGCCTTTTCTGACAACACGTATTTGGAGCGGCGCCAAGATATTTCCGCTGATCAGATCGTTATAGTAGACGTTCTTTCGACAAAGTAATTCATCGATGCGGGCGGCCAGACGCTCAATGGACGACGGAACCTGATCGAATTCAATAAACCATTCGTGATAAGATCTTGAGCCGTCGCTGCTGACCCGGGGAGCCACTGTAAACTCGGTGACCCCGACCGCTAATTGCAAGGCCGCCTCTCTGATGGCGTACTCCACCTCTTCTCCGATAACATGCTCGCCAAAAGCAGAGATAAAATGCTTGGTGCGGCCGGTTACCACCAATCGATATGGGTCGGTAGATACAAAACGTACCATGTCTCCAATATCATACCCCCACAGGCCGGCATTGCTATTGATGATAAGCGCATATTGCTGCCCTACCTTAACGTCGGCCAGCGAAACGCGCTGCGGATCTTTTTTACCCAGTTGATCGGCCGGCACGAATTCAAAGAAGATACCGCTGTTCGTATTTAGCAAGAGGCCTTCACATTCTTGTGAATCCTGAAAGGCAAAAAAACCTTCGCTGGCCGGAAAGAGTTCGATGGTATCGACCTTTCTTCCAATGCTGTCCATTAATCGGGTGCGGTAAGGCTCGAAATTTACGCCGCCCTGCACCATCACACTAAATTCAGGAAAGAGCTCGCCCACTTTTTTGCCACTCCTCTCCATAAGAGCATCAAAATACATTTGCATCCATGGCGGAATACCACTTATCAATGTCATACGCTGTGCGATGGTCTCATCGACGATACGCGACAACTTCGCTTCCCAATCTTCTATGCAGTTCGTTTCGTACGACGGAAGCTGGTTGGCTCGCAGATATCGAGGAACATGGTGGTTGACGATGCCACTGAGGCGACCGGTGGGGATGTCGCCCACCCTTTCCAATTCGGGAGAACCCGACAAAAAGATCAGTTTGCCATCGGCAAAACGGGTATTGCCTGTCTCGGCCATATAACAGAGCAGGGCGTTACGGGCCGTGTTGATGTGATTCGAGATGGAATCTTTGGTGATGGGAATATATTTGACCCCACTGGTGGTACCCGACGTTTTGGCAAAATAGAGGGGCCTTCCTTTCCAGAGCACATTGTGCTTTCCCTCTTTGATCTGCTCTATCCAGCCTTTAAACTGTTCGTAATCCTGGAGGGGAACCGATTGCTTAAATGACTGATAATCATTTACATCCTTTAAGCCTTTTGACTTTCCGAATGCCGTGGCGGCCCCCACCTTTATTAGCCTGTCCAGAATCTTTTGCTGGTCAGCCAGCGCACTGGCCATCTCGGCCTTGATAGTCCGTTGAATGTAAGCCGCAAAGGGCTTGGCAAGGAAAGACTTAATTGTCATAACGACACCCGATTTTCGTTGGCAAGTTCGGGAAAGTTCCCTACCTTTGCCGTCCTAATTTTTATAGTATGATAGCCATTGTCAAAGTTGCCGGTCAGCAATTTAAAGTAGAAAAGGATCAGACCTTGTATGTACCTCGTGTGGAGGGCGCCGCCGGTGACAAGCTTGATCTCGAAGTTTTATTGGTCGATGCCGATGGTAAGCTTTCGGTAGGTAGCGCCGCTACCGCCAAAGTTAAGGCCGAGATCGTAGACCAGGTTAAAGGTGATACGGTCATCGCCTACAAACAAAAAAGAAGAAAAGGTTTTCATAAAAAGAAGGGGCATCGCACCGCCTATACTAAAATCAAGGTATTGAGCATTGCGTAAGATCAACCCGCATCATCCCACTAATTAAAAAGACCTCACCATGGCACATAAGAAAGGCGAAGGAAGCGTAAAGAACAATCGCGATTCGCAAAGCAAAAGACTCGGAGTTAAAATCTACGGTGGCCAGCCCGCCATCTCCGGAAATATCATCGTTCGCCAGCGTGGCACCGTTTATCATCCCGGCAAGAATGTTGGAGTAGGAAAAGACTACACACTCTTTGCTCTCACCGACGGAGTAGTTGAATTTCGCAAAGGAAGAAACAATCGAACCTTTGTTTCCATCACTCCTGCCGAGGCCTGATACGACACATACGATCCGGTAGCTTAAGTAGCGCAGCGTCAAAATTTTGTAGAAAAAAATTTGGATGTTAAAAAATATGTCCTATTTTTAACATCGTTAATCCATTTTACTAACACATTAAATTCAAAAAAAATGGCTACAAAGAAAAAAGCTGCCAAGAAAAAGGCCGCCCCAAAAAAGAAGGCTGCTAAGAAAAAGGCTGCTCCAAAAAAGAAAGCTGCTAAGAAAAAAGCCGCTAAGAAGAAGAAGTAATCTTCCAGAAGTTAATAGAAAATCCCCCGTTCTCGGGGGATTTTCTCATTTAAGCCCCTGCCCCTCTACCCCGAAGGCCTTACCTTGCAATCATGGACAATGCAGCCATTGCCGAGCAGCTTAAACTTCTGTCTACCCTGCTCGATATTCACGGTGCCAACCCCTTTAGCGTAAAAAGCTATGGAGCTGCCGCCTTTGCCATCGACAAACTGCCCTATCCCCTTGAACAAACCCCGCGCGAGAAGCTAACTACGATTCGAGGCGTCGGAAAAAGCGTATCCAAGGCTGTCGAAGAACTGCTGGATACCGGAAAGCTACTCTTGCTAGAAGAACAAATTCGGCAAACCCCGCCAGGGGTCATCGAGATGCTCCAATTAAAAGGACTGGGGCCTAAAAAGATCCATGCCATATGG
>JBILFN010000149.1:0-3073 GCA_044351575.1 Chitinophagaceae bacterium | reverse complement strand
TACCAGCAAGGGGTATTTGAATACCCCGGTGTTTATGGCGGGCAATGGAAAAACTATGTATTGCTACTAAGCGCCACGCTATTGGGTGCACTGCTCAGAGGCAGAAGCCATGGCTCGCTGACCTTGGGTGCGGTGGCCGCTCCTACTTTCTTTTTTGTACTCTCTAATTTTATGGTGTGGCTCTCCGCCGCAGAGACCATCTATGCAAAAACATTCGGAGGATTGATGACTTGCTATACGGCCGGTCTTCCTTTTTACCGCAACTCGCTGATCGGCACATTCGTCTTCTTGCCCGTTATACTGGTGCTGTTCAATTACCTGGAGCGCAAAAAGGCCGTGCTGGTGTTGGCGCGTTAAGAAAGCCCTTCTTCGTATCCCGTATCGATCTTGAGTTTTTTTCCTGCAGCCGCCGCGGTGGCTAGTTGATCGCAACGATTATTGTACTCGTTGTCGGCATGCCCCTTGACCCAATGAAAATGCAGGTGATGCTGTTGGCTTAAGCCGTAAAATATTCTCCAGAGGTCGGCATTTTTCTTACCCCCTCTAAAATTGGTGGCCATCCATTTTCTTAGCCATCCTTCTTTTACCGCTTTTACCACATATTGGCTGTCGGAGTAGATCTCTATGTGCAGTTCATCTTTTTTGAGGGCCTGTAGGGCCGCGATCACGGCCATTAGTTCCATACGGTTATTGGTCGTAAGCCGATAGCCTTGCGAGAGTTCAAGCTGGTGCGTTCCGCTCATAAGAATGGCACCGTATCCGCCTGGCCCGGGATTTCCTTTGGCCGCACCGTCGGTATAGATGATGATTGGTTTTGCCATGACCGTAGTGGCTACACTTGAAAGACCCCGGTCTTAAGGGAATCTATAGCGGGGTTGTGATTGGCAGCGGCGATTCCTTGTGCCACCAGAAAACGGGTTTGGGCAGGATCTATGATCTCGTCTACCCACAGTCTTGCCGCTGCAAAATAGGGGGAGGTTTGTTTTTCGTAGCGCCCCTTAATATCGTTGAGCAGCTTTTCTTCGGTCTGTGGGTCGATCGTTTTTCCTTGTGCTTTCAGGGAGGCTACCTCTATTTGTAAGAGCGTTTTGGCAGCTGCTTCTCCACCCATTACGGCGATCTTGGCCGTTGGCCACGCATAAATAAAGCGAGGGTCGTAGGCTTTACCACACATGGCATAGTTGCCGGCGCCGAATGAATTGCCCATTATAACGGTGATTTTGGGGACTACCGAATTCGATACGGCATTGACCAGCTTGGCACCGTCTTTTATAATGCCTGCTTGCTCGCTGCGACTGCCCACCATAAAACCAGTTACATCTTGCAAGAATAGCAACGGGATCTTCTTTTGATTGCAATTGAGAATAAAGCGCGCGGCCTTATCGGCACTGTCGTTGTAAATAACACCGCCCATTTGCATTTCGCCTTTACCACTTTTTACGATCTTTCGCTGGTTGGCCACAATGCCCACGGCCCAGCCCACAATGCGAGCATACCCGCAAACGATGGTCTTTCCGTAGGCAGCTTTGAATGGGGTAAAACTACCTGCGTCTACCAGGCAATCGATGATCTCCTGCACGTCGTAGGGCTTGCCGTCTTTTGGAAAGATGCCATAGATATCGGTAGACGGCCGGGCCGGTGCCACCGGTTTTATTCTGTCAAAACCGGCTTGTTTTGGTGCGCCCAGCAGCGACATGGTCTTTTTGATATGATCGAGACAAGCTTCTTCGGTAGTAAACGTGTAATCGGCCGTCCCACTGATCTGTGCGTGCATACGGGCACCGCCCAGACTCTCGTTATCGATGTCCTCTCCAATGGCAGCCTTAACAAGATAAGAGCCGGCTAAGAATACAGATCCGTTCTCTTCGACTATCAGGGTCTCATCGCTCATGATCGGCAGATAGGCACCACCGGCCACACAGGCTCCCATTACGGCCGCAATTTGGGTAATGCCCATAGCACTCATCTTTGCGTTATTGCGAAAGATTCGGCCAAAGTGTTCTTTATCGGCAAAGATCTGGTCTTGCATGGGCAGGTAAACACCTGCGCTATCTACCAGGTAGATGATCGGCAGTCGGTTCTCTATGGCGATCTCTTGCAGGCGAAGATTTTTTTTGCCCGTAATAGGAAACCAAGCCCCGGCCTTTACGGTCTGGTCATTGGCTACGATCACGGCTTGTCGGCCGCTGATGGTGCCAATGCCGGCTACTGTTCCTCCTGCAGGGCAGCCGCCCTGGTCTTCGTAAAGTTCATATCCTGCAAATAGCCCTAACTCTGTAAATGAACTATCGTTATCGATCAGGTATTCGATGCGTTCGCGTGCTGTTTTTTTATTCTTTGCCCTCTGCTTCTCGATAGATTTTTTTCCTCCTCCCAATCGTACCTGGGCGGCTCGCTGTTCCATTTGGCTCAACAAGCTTCTTAAATGGTCTTCGTTTTGGTTAAAGGTCAAGTCCATGTTATTGGTATTTGGTCTCGATATCTTGCAATACTTTCAATAATCTTTCGGTAATGGGCACCTCGGTGCTTTCGAATCCTCCGTAATAATCGGGATTGCGCGCTCTTATGTTATTGTAGTAGGCTTGTTGTTGCTCAAGGTCTTTTCGTATGGCTTGTTTTACTTTACCGGCCAAATCTTTTAGGCCTGCTTTATAACATGCCTCGAGATAAATAAGGGCAGTTTGGTTATGGCTGTTATAGCGACTGACCATCGCATAGGGGAGATTCGCCGAAGAAATACCTTTTTCGGCTTTTTCGATAAGCGTTCTTGCCTCTGTCGTTTTACCTGCATCGGCCAGATTGCCGGCCGCCTCTGCAAAGATCTCTCTGATGTTGAGCAGGTGTCTTCGGTTTTCCTCATCAAAATAAATTCCTTTTCTGTCGGCGCCTCCAAAGCGGTACTTTTCGTTGAGATTTGTATAGATCACCGCCAGATTATTATCGCGTATAGGGGTGCCACCCAGTCCATTTTCACGCATCGATTGATCGGTAATCCACTTCATTTGTGAGTATTGCGGCACCACCGGAACCAGTCGGTAAGCCAGACCTTCTTTGCGTAAGAAAGGTCCAAAGC
>JBILFN010000148.1:0-3078 GCA_044351575.1 Chitinophagaceae bacterium | reverse complement strand
TTCAGAGATGGCATCAAGGGCTCTGTATTTGATTTTCATCAACCCGGATTTGTGAGCGGAGCTTTTTCGAATCAGGCATCGATCGCGTTCGGTGTAGTGGGGGCGGTTGCTCACCCGCAAATTGAGTACAGCAAGGTCAATTATAGCAAGTCGGCATATGCTACGTTGCCTCAACAGATGATCGCCTATGCCGACTGCCACGATAATCATACACTATGGGATCGTTTGTCGCTGTCAGCTCCTTCTTATAGTGAGGCCGATCGAAAAAAAATGCATCAATTGGCGCTGGCCATGGTGCTGACCTCACAGGGAACTCCTTTCTTACATGCGGGATCGGAGTTCTTGCGATCTAAAAAGCAGAATGAGAACTCGTACAATGCACCTGACAGTATCAATGCCATTGATTGGGACCTTAGGTCGGTGCACGATGATGTTGTAAACATGGTCAAGGCTCTTATTGCCATGCGCAAGGCACATCCTGCTTTTCAGTTACCTGATCCTGCATCGCGTATACGATTTAGTAATGAGATGCCAGAGGGTCTGATAACATTTGTGATTGATGCCAGGGGGCTGGGAGATACCTGGAAAAGGGTTTTCGTGGTTTACAATGGCAGAAATGATGGCCCTCTAACGATAAAGGCGCCCTACCAAAGAGGAAAGTGGAGGAGTTTTCTTTGGAGTAATAAGACAGACGAAAGCAAAATCGTAAAAGGGGTTAGATCATTTGTGGTCGAGCCACTCAGTTGCACCATCCTGTATCAATAGTGGTCAGTACCGCCCTCCGGGTCTTCCTGGTCTAAAGGAGCGAGGCTGCGATCCTACTGGTCTAGTGTTTGGTGAATAGGGTCGCGACGCAGGCGATTCCGTCGCTTCTTTTACTACCAGAACCTTTTTTCCTATTCCCAGATTATTGAGGGTGGCGATCGCTTCTCGAGCCTCCGAAGAGACCGGCATCTCCACAAAGGCAAATCCTCTGCTTTTTCCGGTTTGTCGGTCCATGGCCACTTTGACCGATTCTACTTTCCCGAATTTTTCAAAGAATTCCTCTAATTCGGCATCGTCCATGTCGAGTGGTAATCCGGCTACAAAGATTTTCATACGTTCAAGCGATTGGTTGGAATTACAAAATTAAATGATCGGTTCTGATTTAAAGGTTAAAAATGCAGGATGCGATAGTTGCTGCCAATGACCAAAATCAGGGCCTGTCTGACTTTAGATGTCGATGATTAACTTTACAGCAAAATTACTTGCCATATGAAAGAAGTTGTGATCGTGGCCGCCGTGCGAACGCCCCTGGGCAGTTTTGGCGGATCATTACGAAGTTTATCGGCTACGCAGTTGGGAGCACTTGCCATTAAAGGAGCGCTTGAGCGGTGTTCCCTCGATGCAAATCAAGTTACGGATGTTTTTATGGGGGCTGTCTTACAAGCCAATCTGGGACAGGCGCCGGCCCGTCAGGCTGCTAAGTTCGCAGGACTTCCCGATTCGGTCAATTGCACGACGGTCAATAAAGTGTGTGCCAGCGGTATGAAAGCCGTTTCGATGGCCGCTCAACATATCCTGTTGGGTGATGCTTCTGTGGTAGTGGCCGGAGGTATGGAAAGCATGAGCAATACACCCTTTTACACCGACGCCATGCGTTGGGGCAATAAATACGGTAATGTGCAACTTATTGACGGATTGGCAAAAGATGGACTGACCGATGTGTATGATGGAAAGGCCATGGGCTTTGCCGCTGAGCATTGTGCAGCTACCTGCGGTATTACGCGTGGCGAGCAAGATGCGTTTGCCATCGAGAGTTATAAGCGTTCGCAACATGCATGGGAACAGGGACTATTTTCAAATGAGGTGATACCGGTCTCCATTCCGCAGCGCAAAGGAGATCCGATAGTGGTGGCCAAAGACGAAGAGCCTTTTAGCGTAAAATTCGACAAGATCCCTACGCTTGCCCCCGCTTTTAGTAAAGACGGAACGGTAACTGCTGCCAATGCCTCTACAATGAACGATGGAGCAGCGGCCCTGGTGTTGATGTCTGCCGAAAAGGCGCGCGAGCTTGGATTGCAACCGCTGGCCGCTATCAGAGGATATGCCGATGCCGAACAAGCCCCCGAATGGTTTACTACCGCTCCATCGCTTGCACTACCCAAGGCCATCGACAAGGCGGGCTTGCAGCTAGCCGATATTGCATACTGGGAATTGAACGAGGCATTCTCTGTAGTAGGAATTGAAAATACCAGGCGATTAAAGCTCGATCCTGCAACGGTCAATGTACATGGAGGGGCTGTGTCGCTGGGGCATCCACTAGGATGCAGCGGGGCTCGTATTATAGTAACGCTGATACATGTGCTCCAGTCACGTAAGGCTCGCTACGGGGCGGCCGGTATTTGTAATGGCGGAGGGGGTGCCAGTGCGATCGTTATTGAATCTCTGGTTTAATGTCAAACATCACTCTCATAACCAATATTGCCGGTTTGGTAGGGCTTCATCCTACAAACGATGTATTGCGCGGTCAGCAACTGGCTCATTTGCCTCAACTGCAAAACGCCTATCTGGTCATTGAGAACAAAGAGATCGCTCAGATTGGTTCGATGGATGCACTCGATGCGCATCAATTCAAAGGAGTACATCAGATCGATGCTAGGGGCAAATTCGTTCTGCCGGGTTGGTGTGACAGTCATACGCATCTTGTGTTTGCTGCCAGTCGGGAAGAGGAATTCGTCGATAAGATCAAGGGGCGATCTTATCAGGAGATCGCTGCAAAGGGAGGGGGTATTCTCAACTCTGCCCGTAAAGTGGCAGAGGCCAGTGAGGAGATGCTCTTTATAGCTGCCTGGAATCGGTTGCAAGAGATCAGTCAAATGGGAACCACCGCAGTAGAGATCAAGAGCGGATATGGGTTGAGTGTAGAGGCAGAACTAAAGATGCTTCGGGTCATCAAAAAACTCAAGGAGCGATCTACGTTGCAAATAAAAGCCACTTTCTTAGGAGCACATGCTTATCCAACGACTTTCAGAGACGATCACGCCGCATATATTAAATTGATCACCGACGAAATGCTTCCGGTGATCGCTTCCGAGG
>JBILFN010000072.1:0-9031 GCA_044351575.1 Chitinophagaceae bacterium | reverse complement strand
TTTACCGACTCACCGCCCGCTCCACATCCTCATCACGAGCGGAGCCTCCTGCCCCGATGCCATGGTAGAAGCGGTCATCGAACGCATTTTACAGATTACCGGAACGACCACCACTACAGATACGGTGGCTCGTCAATTCGCTTTATAAAGTAACTGGTAGTATTCGTCGGCCATGCGGTTGCTGTCGAAGGCAAAGCGTACATCTTGCATACCGTTCTTGATGATCTGACGCCAGGTGTCGTACTGCTCATAATAGAGTGGCAATAATTGACCTTCCAGTATTTCGTAGATCTTATTGAGATCGTATTCGTCTTGTTCATGAACCGCCATTCGGTCGTAGTCGGCCTTGGGCACCACGAATCCGTTATGACCATGGTTGACAAATTCGGGGATCCATCCGTCGTCGGTAGAAAAGTTTACGGCTCCATTCATGGAGGCGGTCATACCACTGGTTCCGGAGGCCTCACGAGGTACACGTGGGTTGTTGAGCCAGCAATCGGCCGCCTGTTTAAGACGCTTCGATAGTGTGAGTTCGTAGCCGATCAGCACGGCCATGTTCTTGTATTTTTTACTCAGGTGCACCAATTGGTTAAACTCGCTGATGGCCGGATGATCCATAGGATACGGTTTGCCCGCCCAAATGATCTGCACCGGATATTTTGTGTTTGACATCAGACGTTCGAAACGTTCCTCGTCGGTTGTGATCAACCCTGCCCTTTTGTAACCGGCAAAGCGACGCGCCCACACGATGGTGAACACAGTAGGATCAAATAATTTTCCGGTCTGATCGGCCACGATCTCAAAGGCCCTTCTTTTGAGGTACTTCTTACGATCGTCTAGGCCATAGTGGTCGCTCGCCTCTTTGAAACGATAGAGCTGCTTGTCGGCCCAATAAAGCCAGTTCTGTGCATTGGTGATCGAGATGATAGGACAGGCCCCCTCGTATTTTGCCCACATGGCGCGTGAGACATCTCCATGCAGTTTAGAGACCCCATTGGCCAACCGGGCAAAACGCAGTGCGGCCAACGAGTGATTGAACTGATCGCCATGGTCTGCATACAGGTTCTTGACCTCTTCTACGCTCAAACCGCAGAAATAACTCATTCGATGACACAGATAGATATCGTGCTTCTCGTTACCGGCCTCTTCGGGCGTATGGGTCGTAAATACCAGTCGGCGACGCACCTTATCGATGTTGTTGTTGAATTTTCGATAGAGATAAAAAGCAGCCGAGATGCCATGCGCCTCATTCAAATGATAAACATCGGGCTGAAAACCCAACAGATCGACCAACTTGGCCCCTCCGACCCCCAATAAGATAAACTGAGCCACTTTCGTAGCCACGTTGGCGTCGTAGAGACGATGCGTAATGGTTTGCGAAACGTAATCGTTCTCGGGCAGATCGGTTGTCAATAAAAATAGAGGAGCGGTCTTGAAGGTCTCCGAGGGCAGGTACATGGCTTTAACCCATACAGGATGCTCATGAATGATTACCTGAAATTTAATGCCGGTATCTTGTAAAAAACTGTATTGCTTTTCGTTCCAGGTAACCTCTAGCGTCTGGTCTTGGTTGCGTGACTGATCGTAATAGCCGTACTTCCATAAAATACCGACCCCGATCATGTTCTGTTGCAATTCGTAGGCACTGCGCAAATGAGATCCGGCCAAAAACCCCAACCCGCCGCTGTAGATCTTGAGTGGCTGGTGAATAGCGAACTCCATCGAGAAATAAGCGACCCGTTTACTATAGGTTTCCTGAACGGGATATGGCACGGCAAAAGAGGTAAAACTCATAATGTGTCTTTTTTACACGAAGTCGCAAGTTAAACTTTCTTTTTATTCACCGCTCTTTTTTTGCGCACAAAAGACCCATCAAATAGGCAATCGGGGCCACGGCGTGAGCCGCAACGCTGCTCCCGAAGGGTAACGCTGCCGCCGGCGAATTGAAATTGAAGCACACAAGGATCCCCGTCTTGGCGGTATTCAGCAAGTCGGTCTGACTTCCAGTAGGCCTCTCCCTTTAGCTCTCCAATACAGGTGCCGTTCTTTTTTTCGAAATGCACAAAAAAGCTGATTCGATCAGACCTGCGCCCATCGCGGACCGACACGAGGTTCATCTTTCCATTGACATAGTCGCCTGCATAGCGGTGACTGGCCCGTAAGGTATCGATAGGATTGAGAAGCTCGGTGGGTTTTTCGTCGAGGGCCTCGGTCATGATCAACGTAAAGAGCCCGGCCGCCTGGTTAAATACATAGACCTCCTTTCCTTCTGCCTGCGATCCGTCCGCGTTCTTTTTTTGCTTGGTGACCGAAAAAATAAAACGACGATCAACACTCATGTGCTGAGCAATAGTGCCGGTGCGTGGCATCGAGATGGTTTGAAGAACCGCCCTGAATGTATTGTCCGCAGCAAATGCACAGACCAGCACCCGGGCCGTCGACCGGTTCTGCTGTCTGATTAGCAAATAAGTCTCTGCGTCGGGCACGGCAATTTTTCCAATGGCATAAAAGCGTCCAACACTGCCCTTTTGCTTGAATTTATCAATAACGGTGTCGGGCAGCATGGTCCTTAGGTTGACCAGACTAATACCCAGCGAATCGGCGGGCTTTTCGAGAAGCACGGTATCGGCCAGGGTATATGAAAGGGTCAATGGTTCAAAAAATCGCACGAAATCTGCCGGAGCAACGGGCTCTTCTCCTTGCAACGAGATCTTTTTTTCTTCCTGACAGCCAACGGCGACCAGCAAGAGAAACATGGCGAATATGTGGCAAAACCGAAACACGCATATCGAATATAGGCGATTTAACTAACTTATCTAAAAAGGCAAAACGATCATTTCACTAATTTTGCATTTGCATTCTTTATAGTATGGAACATCTCGAACAACTTTTCTTTCAGATCGGTCCTATTTGGTCGGCCCTGTTGGCCACCACGTTTACCTGGTTACTGACGGCACTGGGTGCATCACTGGTCTTCTTTTTTAAAGGAATGGACAGATCGGTATTGGACCCCATGCTGGGCTTTACCGGTGGTGTAATGGTGGCCGCGAGCTTTTGGTCGTTACTGAATCCGGCCATCGAGATCTCAGAAAAACTTTATCCCGGGTATAGTTGGATGCCTGCAGCCGTTGGCTTCTTCTTGGGCGCTATGTTCATTTATATGCTGGATCGGGTAATGCCTCACCTGCACCTGAACTTTGGTCTCGAAGAATCCGAAGGACTTCAAACAAAATTGCATAAGACCACCTTGCTGATCTTGGCCATCACACTGCATAATATTCCAGAGGGGCTTGCGGTTGGCGTACTCTTTGGAGCGGCCGCCATTGGTATGGAAGATGCCTCCGTAGCCAGTGCCATTACCCTGGCCATTGGCATCGGTATTCAGAATTTTCCCGAAGGTATCGCCGTATCGATGCCCTTGAGAAGAAATGGTGTAACCCGCTTCAAAAGCTTTTGGTACGGTCAACTGTCGGCCATCGTAGAGCCTATCGCCGGTGTTTTAGGCGCCCTTGCCGTAGTCTATGTTCAGCCTGTTCTTCCATTCGCGCTTGCGTTTGCCGCAGGAGCCATGATCTTTGTAGTGGTCGAAGAAGTAATTCCCGAGACCCAGCGAGACCGTTATACCGACCGTTCGGTATTGGCCTTTATCGGTGGTTTTTTGGTTATGATGATCCTGGACGTGGCGCTTGGATAAAATTGCCCTACAAAACACTATATTCACATCTATCATAATTCATTCATTCAACCTATCACTCATCGAACTAATCGCTTTGTATGACAAAAAAGATAAACGTTACGAACCCAGTAGTAGAACTTGACGGAGACGAAATGACCCGTATCATCTGGGCGTTCATCAAGAACAAATTGATCTTGCCCTATCTGGACCTCGATATAAAATACTACGACCTGGGCATCGAATACCGTGATAAGACCAAAGACCAGGTTACCATCGATGCGGCCGAGGCTATCAAACAATACGGCGTAGGAATCAAGTGTGCCACCATTACCCCCGATGAGGCTCGCGTTAAGGAATTCTCGCTGCAACAAATGTGGAAGAGCCCCAATGGAACCATACGCAATATTTTGGATGGTACCGTTTTTCGCGAACCCATTGTAATACGCAACGTACCCCGGTTGGTCACCAACTGGACCGCACCGATCATTGTGGGACGTCATGCCTTCGGCGATCAGTATCGCGCCACCGATACGGTCATCAAAGGCAAAGGAAAACTGACCATGACCTTTACGCCCGAAGATGGCAGCCCTGCACAAACCTTCGAGGTCTTTAATTTTAAAGGAGACGGCGTGGCCCTAAGCATGTACAACACCGACGAGAGCATTCGGGGATTTGCGCGCAGCTGTTTCAATATGGCGCTGAGCAAAAAATGGCCATTGTACTTGTCTACCAAGAATACCATCCTAAAAAAATACGATGGTCGCTTTAAGGATATTTTCGAGGCCATCTACGAACAAGAATTCAAATCGTCGTTCGAGGCAGCGGGCATTGTCTATGAACACCGCCTGATCGACGACATGGTGGCCAGCGCCCTAAAATGGAATGGCAATTTCGTGTGGGCCTGTAAGAACTATGACGGTGATGTACAAAGTGACACCGTAGCGCAGGGCTTTGGCTCTCTCGGGCTCATGACCTCGGTGCTGATTACACCAGACGGAAAGACCATGGAGGCAGAAGCTGCCCATGGAACGGTAACCCGCCATTACCGCGATCACCAGGCAGGCAAACCCACCAGTACCAATCCCATTGCCAGCATCTTTGCCTGGACCAGAGGGTTGGCCTTTAGAGGAAAGCTCGACAATAACCAGCCCCTGATCGATTTTTGCGAAACCTTAGAAAAGGTCTGTATTGAAACGGTAGAGTCCGGCAAAATGACAAAAGACCTGGCGGTTTGTATCCATGGCAATAAGGTAAAGCACGGCGAACATTATTTATACACCGAAGAGTTTCTGGACGCGATCGATCAAAACCTGCAGCAAAAAATTGGCCACTAAAAAACGACAAGACTACATTAGCTGGGATGAGTACTTCATGGGCGTAGCTCTGTTATCGGGTCGCCGCAGCAAAGATCCCGGCACGCAGGTGGGAGCCTGCATAGTAAACGCACAACAAAAAATTGTCGGTGCCGGCTACAATGGGCTACCGGCGGGTTGCCATGACGATGATTTTCCCTGGGATAAACAAGGCGCATTCCTCGAAACAAAATACCCCTACGTATGCCATGCCGAGCTCAACGCGATCCTCAATAATATTGGCATGGACCTTACAGGGTGTAAGATCTATACGGCCCTCTTTCCCTGCAATGAGTGCGCCAAGGCCATCATTCAATCTGGCATCAAAGAAGTGATCTATCTGTCCGATAAATACCAAGGCCAAGATGCGGCGCTCGCTTCGCGCAAAATGCTCGACACCGCAGGGGTACATTACAGAAAAGTTAGCACCCAACTAACGGAGTTAACACTCTCGTACCGCGAACAAGACGTTTGATCGACAACCCTCTGCCTTTACAGCGATTGGAGATCGGCAGAGCAACTCTACAGCGCACGCATACATCAAAAAAAATCCCGGCTCTCTTACAAGGCCGGGATCTTATTAAAAGCAGTTGATCGATTATATTCTAAAGTGGGCGAATGCCTTGTTGGCCTCGGCCATACGATGCGTGTCTTCTTTCTTTTTAAATGCCGCACCCTCGCCTTTGCTGGCCGCAACGATCTCGTTGGCCAATTTGTCGGCCATGCTGCGACCATTGCGCTCGCGGCTATAACGAATTAGCCATTTGATGCTAAGCGATGTCTTACGATCGGGACGTACTTCGGAAGGGATCTGAAAGGTAGCTCCCCCAATACGGCGGCTGCGTACCTCTACAGAAGGAGCCACATTGGCCAGTGCTCTTTTCCATACTTCGTATCCATCCTCACTCGTTTGTTTGGCCACTTTCTCGAGTGCGTTGTAGAAAATAGTAAAGGCTCCACTCTTCTTTCCTTCCCACATGAGGTTATTGACAAAACGAGTAACGAGCTTATCGTTAAACCTTGGATCGGGGGCTAAAGGGAGTTTCTTGGCTTGTGCTTTCCGCATATCAGAAAAATGTTAGGAAGTTGAATTATTTTTTAGCTTTCTCTTTTTTGGTACCGTATTTAGAGCGGCTCTTCTTACGATCTTTTACGCCCGCAGTGTCGAGTGAACCGCGCACGATGTGATAACGAACACCAGGAAGGTCCTTTACACGACCTCCGCGGATCAACACGATGGAGTGCTCTTGCAGGTTGTGTCCTTCTCCGGGAATGTAGGCGATAACCTCTACTTTATTCGTCAAACGAACTTTGGCTACTTTACGCAGTGCAGAGTTAGGCTTTTTAGGCGTAGTGGTGTACACACGGGTACAAACACCGCGACGCTGAGGACACTCATCGAGTGCTCTGGATTTGCTTTTGGCTCTGATGATCTCTCTTCCTTTTCTTACTAATTGTTGAATAGTAGGCATTCTTGACCCTTATTTTTGGGAGAGCAAAGGTAAAGGCAAGGGCCCTAATCACCAAAAAAAGGGCTCTGTTTTTTGAACAAGGGAGCAGGCAAGCTATTTTTTGCTGATTGCCTGATAATCAATCTTTAAAGCCGTGGGCACGATAAGTATCGAATAGGACGCCCCGATGGGAGGCCGGTGTAGGTCAACGAAAGCTCAAAACTGCCGGTACCGGGCACTTGTTTACCCAATTCACCCGCCGCCACATCATACGAAAACCCAAAGAGCCACTGCCCGTACCCTACTGCCAGATAAGGGGCCAGGGCATCGTTGATCCGGTAATTGATTCCGGCCAGCAGATCGGCCGTAGAAGAAGCGGGCATGCGAACCGACATGCCCAGCATTTGCTCCATGGCCGTTCCCTGCTTCGTGAGCAGAAACTGAGGTGTAAGCTGAACTCTTTCGTTCAGATTGATCTGAACCCCTCCATGGACCGAGAACCGCATGGGTATTTGCTGGCTGATCGAGCGGGTTACGAACGGATCTTGCGGACGGTTCAAATGAAAGGCCGAAAATCCTCCGAACAAGCGCAACGGCCTGTTCTCGCGGGCATCACTGTAAGCAACCCCGGCCCCAATGTCAAGATCGCTAGAGGAGGTGCGGGGCAGTAAGTCGGCCGACGAAACAGAAGGGTCATATCCTGTAATGGAATTCCACTGATCTCCGAACTGAAAACCCGAAGGATCGAACTTACGCGCCAGCGCTCCTACTTGAATGCCGAAACTGATCTGCTGGTTATCGTCCTCTCCAAATCGTACGCCTCCGTAACCGATGGTCAGATAACCATGCTGGTACTGGTAGCCCGCATTACCGGCCGTTTGATTCAGCAGGTTGATCCCAAAATTGATATTCTTCTGGGTGGCCACGTCTGCTGAAATACCCATGGTGGTAAAAGGAGTCATCACCTGAGCCCATTGGGTTCTGTAAATGGCACTGACCCTAAAATCGCCGCCGTTAACACCGGCCAGACCCGGATTGAGCCCCATGGGGTAGGCATAATACTGTGTAAAGTGCGGGTCGGTCTGCGCAACGCCCAGCAGCGAAATACATGTAGCGACTACTATGAATGCGATCTTTTTCAATCTTACTGAATTAAATTAACAGCTCCTTTTTTGGTAACCGTGGTTCCGTCTTGCCGTACCAACTTGAGGGTATAGGAATAGACGCCCACCGGTTGCAATTGCCCTTTGTGCTTTCCATCCCACCCTGCCGTTGCATCTGTGGTAGAGAAGATCAGCTGACCCCACTGGTTAAAGATCTTGAAATCGACCGAGCGAATATAATTTCCATAGACTCTCAACACATCATTTTTTCCATCTCCATTCGGCGTAAATACATTGGGCACAAAAATTTCGCGCGTACTGAGCGTAGTGGCAGAGACCGGAAGGGAGGCAGCGCTGGTTTGACAACTGTTAGGACCGGTAGCCTTTACTAATAATGTTACCGATGTATTTCCTGGCAATCCACTCACGATATGACGCGTTCCGGCAGTACCTGTGCTCGGTGGCAAGTAAGTGTTGCCCCCATTGGTGCTGACCAAATAGCCGGTCGCTCCTGTAACGGCGGGCCACGAAAAGCTCAAGGACGAAAATGAGATGGTATCAATGGAAACGACAGGAGCAGCCAATGGTGCGATCAGTGATACAGCCATTCGCTCGCGCGGTGTGCTGATACAGCCGGCCGTACTTACCGCTTCTACGAACCACACAGAGGGCGCCGAAACCCCAATGATCGTAAAGTCGTAGCCCGTGGCTACGGGTGCTCCTCCAGTTAGAGCACTATACCATCTATAGGTGATGGAAGCATCGTTTGAATTGCGTACCCGCAGTGTGGCATTGGTTACGGGACAAACGGTAGTATCCGATACAAGAGGTGATCCCGGAATGGCATTGACCGAGATCGTTACAGGCGTTCTGGCAACACTTACACAGCCGGCGCTACTCACGGCCTCCACGTAATAGGTGGCAGCTGCCGTTACGTTGGTTACACTATACGAATTGGCTACTGTCAGTGGGGTTCCTCCGGTGGCCGCATTGTACCATTGATAACTGAGCGAAGGATCTGGCGAAGCAACGGTCAAGATGGCATTGGCGCCATTGCAAACAGCCACGGCATTGGCTACGGGTGCCCCCGGTATCGCTTGTACGTTTACGGTGATCTGTGCGGCCGCACTACAGCCCTGCCCGTTGGTGCCGGTAACAATGTAGGTGGTAGTGGTGGTCGGACTAACCGTTATGGCAGTACCGGAAAGTGTGCCCGGTGTCCAGCTATAATCGGTAAGTGTTCCTGTACCCGGCACAACAGACAGCTGCGTAGAACTTCCGGTGCAAATTGTAGGTGGTGTGGCCGAGATCGAAATCGTTGCATTATTGTTGAGTGATACCGTACCGTTGAAGTTGGTATTACATCCAGCAGCATCGGTAATGGTGCAATTATAATTGCCGGGTGCAAGACCGGTAGCAGTTGCCGAGGTTTGAGCAGGGGTGGTATTC
>JBILFN010000071.1:0-9041 GCA_044351575.1 Chitinophagaceae bacterium | reverse complement strand
CCATTCGCAAATGCGGACGGCTCTTCGTAGAGCAGTAGTTCGCCATTCTCGGTAACTCCCTTTACCACGGCATTGATAATTCGGTTGCCAATACGAAAACGGGCACTTTCGTCTTTTTTGTAGAGCTGCCGTTCATATTCCTGGTGCAATAAGGCTGTTTTTTGATCTTGCAGTTGTTCGAGTCGCACTTGTAAATACGAGCAGAGACTTCTGGCTAACGAACAGGGGTCTTGCTCGGTTGCTGTGATCTGAAACAGCGAGATCGGGTTGGGAAGCGAGGGGTCAAAATTGCGTTGGTTTATATTTAACCCAATGCCTGCGATGGCCCATGGCCACTGACCCGAACTGGTGAGTACCGATTCGATCAATATACCCCCTAGTTTTTTATTGTCCCAATACAGGTCGTTGGGCCATTTGATGTGCAGTTTTGATGGTCCGGTATGGGCCGCAATCGTATCCCACACCCCCAGCGTGATGGCTTTATTCAACTCAAACTGTTGTAAAACAGTTAAAAAATCGGGTTGTATCAGAACCGACAATGCTACCGAGGCCTCGGGTGCCGAAGACCAGGTTTTTCCCCGTTGCCCCCTTCCGGCTGTCTGGTTACTGCTAAAGAAAGCCATGCCATGTGTGGCCAGGCCCTCATGAATGGCCTTGCGGGCTTCGTCGTTGGTGCTTCCTACCTGCGAAAAACGAAGAAAGGGTTCGCCTATGTTAACGGGGGGGTGTGGCAATTAATCGCTATTTTTACAACGTAAACGGATACACGAAACTAAAGCAATCGAATAGTTGGAACAACTGGCATTACTGGCCGGCGGCAAGAACAGGCCTTCGACCGCTGGCAACAAGACGATAAAGCGTCTCACAAAAAGCTCAAAGATCATCAAGACCATTATCGCTGCCATCGGGGAGAAAAAAGGACAAAAGATCGTATCGCTCGATCTCCGAAAGATCAACGAAGCCGTCGCCGATTTCTTTATTGTTTGTGAAGCGGGGAATGCTCCCCAGATCAGGGCCATTACCGATAATGTGATCGACAAGGTCAACCAGGGTTGTGCCGAACGTCCGTTTCATCAAGAGGGCCAGCAACAATTGCAGTGGGTGCTTATTGATTATGTGAATGTGGTCGTTCACATCATGCATCCCGACAGCCGTCGCTTCTACCGGCTCGAAGAAATGTGGAGCGATGCCTTGCTCACGGAGCACGAGGAGGCCACATAACTGAACAACATGCAACAATTTGGCTTCAGTTGCATTATACAAACTATCAATGAACAGGAATAATAACATGTCTTCATCCAACGAAAAACGCAGCCCCGGAGGGCCTTCTGCGGGTAATTCTCCCCGCAAAGGACCGCAGTTCAATATCTATTGGCTATATGCCATCATTTTGGCCTTGTTGATCGGATCGTCATTGTTCGGTCCTCTTACGCCCAATATGGCCAAGATCAACGAGCTCGATTTTAAGAACATGATCACCCGTGGCGAGGTCGATCGCTATACGATCGTCGATAATCGCAAACTGGTAAAGGTCTATCTGACCGCTGCCGGCCGCAAGGCACACGAAAAGGTACTCAAAGACGCATCGGGCGGTGGCACGGTCGATGAGAAGGGTCCTCATATGGCCTTTAAGATAACGGGTGCCGATGTGTTCAAGAAGTCGATGGACGATTTTTATCGCGACAATAAAGAAGTCAAGAACGAGGCTGGCGATAAAGTACCTGTTCGCGAAATTGCTTACGACGTAGAGACAGAGCGTGATTGGTTCGGGGGAATCCTTCAGTTTATTCTTCCCATCCTTGCCTTTGCCGCAGTATGGATATTGGTGATGCGCAAAATGGGTGGCGGTGCCGGCGGCGGACCCGGTGGTGGTGGCATCTTCAGCATCGGAAAATCAAAGGCTACTTTATTCGATAAGGGAACCCGTGTCAACATAACGTTTGCCGATGTGGCAGGCCTCGACGAAGCCAAGGTAGAGGTGATGGAGATCGTTGACTTTTTAAAGAATCCCAAAAAATATACCAACCTCGGCGGTAAGATCCCCAAAGGAGCCTTACTGATCGGCCCTCCCGGAACGGGAAAGACCCTGCTGGCCAAAGCAGTGGCTGGAGAGGCCCAAGTGCCCTTCTTTAGTTTGAGCGGATCCGATTTTGTGGAGATGTTCGTGGGAGTGGGAGCCAGCCGTGTGCGCGATCTTTTTAAGCAAGCACGCGAAAAAGCACCCTGCATTATTTTTATTGACGAGATCGATGCCATTGGTCGCGCCCGTGGCAAGAATGCTATGATGAGCAATGATGAGCGTGAGAGCACCCTCAATCAAATGCTGGTAGAGATGGACGGGTTCGGAACCGATGTAGGCATTATTGTACTGGCCGCTACCAACCGACCTGATGTGCTCGATAGTGCGCTGCTTCGTCCCGGTCGATTCGATCGACAGATCAGTATCGACAAACCCGATCTAAAAGGAAGAGAGGATATCTTTAAGGTGCACCTCAAACCCATCAAGGTCTCAAAGACGCTCGATGTTCATAAACTGGCCGAACAAACTCCCGGATTTGCAGGTGCCGATATTGCCAATGTGTGCAATGAGGCTGCTCTTATTGCTGCTCGCAAGAACAAAGAGGCGGTCGACATGCAAGATTTTCAGGATGCGGTAGACCGGGTAATCGGTGGACTCGAGAAAAAGAACAAGATCATCTCTCCCGAAGAAAAAAAGATCATCGCCTACCACGAGGCAGGCCATGCTATTTGCGGTTGGTTCCTCGAGCACGCCTATCCATTACTGAAAGTAACCATCGTTCCGCGCGGTACTGCCGCTTTGGGTTACGCACAATACACTCCCAAGGAGCAATACCTATACAACACCGATCAGCTCAACGACCAGATCTGTATGACATTGGGCGGAAGGGCCAGCGAAGACATTTTCTTCGGCAAGATCTCTACGGGTGCGCAGAACGATCTGCAACAAATTACCCGTACGGCCTATGCCATGGTAACCGTGTATGGCATGAACGAAAAAGTGGGTAACGTAAGTTTTTACGATCCGCAACAAGAGAATGCCTTTACCAAACCTTATTCGGACGATACTGCCAAGATGATCGATTTTGAGGTCAGGCATCTGATCGATGAGGCCTACGCAAAGACCAAGCAGTTGCTTACCGATAAGCGTGCAGAGGTCGAGATCCTTGCCAATGCATTGCTCGAAAAAGAAGTACTCTTTCAAAGTGATGTGGAGGCGCTGATCGGAAAGCGTCCGTTCGAAGAGAAAAAACCGTTGGCAGATCACGTTCCTGCATCGCCCGCTCCCGAACCAGCCGCCGTTCCTGCAACCGATCAGCCGGCGTCGACCCATGAGCAGGTATCCGCGCCTGCCGCAGGGCCGGCCGTATTGCCTCCTGCTTTTTCTGACGATACTGACACCACCAACGAGGCCCCTCCTTATTAAAGGAATTCTATGAACGTATCACCTGCAAAGGAAAATATGCTCAAGCGCATACGCGAGGCCTTGGCCCAGACCACGCCTATGCCCTTTCCGCAGAGTGAAAAGAATCAAGCCGTATACCCGGCACTCGCACAAGAACCCGAGGTGGAATTTGCGGAGCAATTCACCAAACTGCAGGGCAAGTTTATCTATTGCATCAACCGTCAAGAACTGGCCTTTCAGTTTGCGAGTCTGGTGCGTAAGCAAGATTGGTCACCGATCTTTTGCGCCGAAGAAAAACTTATCTCATTACTGGGCGAGCCCCTCTCGGAGCGACTTACTACCACCGATCTGGCCGGTTGCCAGGTATCGGTTACCGGATGCGAGTACTTGGTAGCACGCACCGGATCGATCGTGTTGAGCAGCGCACAGCAACAAGGCCGCACGGCCAGCGTCTATGCTCCCATTCATATTTGCATTGCTTTTGTCGACCAGATGGTCGAAGACATCAAAGATGCACTGGGGGCTGCCCGCGAGAAGCATGGTACCCAATTTCCTTCATTGCTTACGTTGGCTACCGGCCCTAGTCGCACGGCCGACATCGAGAAGACATTGGTAGTGGGTGTGCACGGACCTAAAGAAGTGTATTTGTTTTTAGTCGAATCCTGATATCGGCCCGCTTTCTTACATTTATACCATGACTGCCGTCGATCGTCCTTCTCCCCCGGGAAACAAGATCTATTTTCTCTCCGATTTTCATTTGGGAGCCCCTACGGCCCAAGACAGCCTGCAACGCGAAAAACTAATTTGCCGTTTTCTCGACCAGGCCTCTCAAGATGCTGCCGAGATCTTTTTAATGGGCGACCTGTTCGATTTTTGGTACGAGTACAAAAAGGTCGTTCCCAAAGGGCAGGTGCGTTTATTGGGAAAGCTTGCCGCTTGTAGCGATGCCGGAATAGCCCTTTACTTTTTTGCCGGTAATCACGACATGTGGATGAAGGATTACTTTCAGCTTGAGTTAGGCATTAGGGTCTATTTCGATCCCATTACCATCGAGCGAAACGGATGCCGACTGCACATTGGGCATGGCGATGGACTGGGCCCCGGAGACGAAGGGTACAAGCGGTTAAAAAAGATCTTTCGCAATCCTCTTTGTCAGCGCATGTTCGGTTGGTTGCCACCAGTGGTCGGCATGGGGATCGCTGAGTTTTTTAGCCGCCAAAGCAGGGCCAAGACCGGCGCGGCAGAAGAGGTGTTTCGCGGTCCCGATCGCGAATGGCTCATGGCCTATTGCAACGAACGACTGAAAAAAGAACCTGCTGATTATTTTATTTTCGGCCACCGTCATTTGCCCATTGACTGGGAATTATCTTCGGCTCCTGCGTCGGTTCGCTACATCAACCTCGGTGATTGGATCAGATACTTTAGTTATGCGGTACTCGATGGCGCTGAACTCTCAGTACGATTTTATACCGATCAGCAACATAAATTGATCACGAACCGAGAAAATAAGTAGGGTATGAATAGTTTCTGGCAACAGCAGTGGGGCGAAAATACGATCAAAGCTTACACCATTGTGGGAGTCGTTATTTTATTGGTGTGGTTGTTTCGTCGTTATCTCTCTTCTGTATTGGCCGGATGGCTGTTTCGCTTGTTAGGTAGCGTGTTGAGCAAGGTAGAACGCTCTCAGTTCGATGCACTGGTCATTACACCCCTTCAGCGATTTGTGATGGTAGTGGTGTTGATCGTTGCCTTGTACCGCCTTCAATTTCCACTGGCCCTCAACATCGAGATCTATCGTTTTGAGGCCCGCGATATTTTACACGCCATCGGTAAATTATTGATCATTGCAACGCTTACCTCATTATTGTTGCGAGGCATTGATTTTGCCGCCATCTTATTGGAAAAACGAGCCAGCCGAACTCCTGACCTTTCGGATAACCAGCTGATCGTTTTTTTTAAGGATTTCTTCAAGGTCATCTTGTTCATCAATGCGGTGTTGCTGGTGCTCAGTTTTGTCTTTGAATTTGATATCGGCAGCCTTGTTACCGGGTTGAGCATCGTGGGAGCGGCCATTGCACTGGCACTGCGGGAGAGTCTCGAGAATCTGATCGCCTCCTTTATTATTTTTTTCGATAAGCCCTTTATTACCGGCGACCTGGTAAAGGTCAATGCCATAACGGGCACCGTAGAGAAGATCGGGCTCCGCAGTACTCGTATCCGTACCGAGCAAAAGACATTTGTGACGGTTCCCAACAAGCAGATGGTCGACAGCATACTGGATAATCTTTCGTTGCGCTCGCAGCGAAGGGCCGATATCAAACTCGAATTATCGGCCAAGTCGTTACCGGATCAGCTCGAGGCATTGATAAAAGAGATCAAGGTTCTGTTGCAAGATCCTCTCATCGAGCAGTACTCGGTACTGTTATCGGATATTCGTTCCGGATCTGTTTTTATCGAGGCCGATTATTACACGGCGCCTCTTCCGCTCGAAGACTTCAATAGATTGCGCGAAAAGATCAATGTGCAGGTATTGGCCCTGGTCCATCAACTGCAACTGGAATGGCCTGTCGATAACCGGTCTTCGAAAGTAGTGTAGGCAGGAGGCAAGCTTATTGCTGAAATCCTTTTTGAATGATCTCTCCGATCTCGCGATCGAACTGGCCATAGCGGCCATACTCTACCACGCGCCCCAGTTCTTTTCCCTGGCGGTAGACAATGATGGTCGGAACCAGGTCGACATGCAGCGTGGCGCTTAGCTGACCCCAGCTAGTCTTATTACGGTCTACGCCTGCCAGCGATATTCGATCGGCCGACAGACCGGCCGCGTCGGCCAGCGCAAAAAAGCGCGGAATTATAAAGTGCGAGTCTTCGCACCAGGTTCCCATAAAGATCAAAAAGCGCACCGAATCTTTGTATAGGCGCAGGGTTTGCAGCCCGGCAGCATGGGGTTGGTAGGCTTTGTAATTTTCTTGCATCCAGGTAAAGCTGCTCTCTTGTTCGAGCACGGCACGGGTAAGCCAACCTTTCAATGTTTTTTCGTTGGGTCTCTCCTGAAGTGTTTCGTAGGGCGTCTGTGCAACGGCCACGGATGCTACAAGGGCAAAGGCTACAGAGAGCAATTGTTTTCGGACCATGTCTCGATTATAGGTTAGAGCGAAGCTCCACTAAAAAATTACGGATCTGTTGCAGCGATTGGATCAGTGCGAACCGATCTTCTGCTTTTTTATTTTTCTTTAAGTAATCGCGGGCGCCTTCGATGGTAAACTTTCTTCTGCGTAAGAGATCGTAGATCAGTACCAGGTTTTTGATGTCGATGGGTCTAAAGTAGCGATCACCCTTTCTGTTCTTGCGGGGTTGCAGAATATCGAACTCGGTTTCCCAGTAGCGGATCAAGGATTGCTTTTCCCGGAACATGGTGGCTACTTCTCCAATGGAGTAGTATTGTTTTTTAAAGAGCTCTTCATCTATGGGTATCTCGATCAGATCGACACGGCTGGCGATCTCTTTTAACGAACGTCTGCCTCTTTTTCCGGGTTGGGTCGTAGGATTCTCTTTTAGTTTTACCCTTCTGATACCCACCAGCGGTTCTTCTGTAACAGCGGGGGCTTCGTGGGGAACTTCCAACTTCGTTGGTTCCTCGTAAACCACGGGTGCGGATACACTCTCCATTACAGGCGCAGGTGCGATCGGCAGATCGTTGCGTATCGGCTCGGCAGGCTCCACACTTATGGAGTTGGTCACCTTTACCGGGGGCGGTGTGTCAAAATCCAGTTGTATCTGGGTGAGTGGTTTTTTGGCCATAGGCTACTGTAAAGATAATAAAGGACCTAACCATTGTGCCGGATTGTAGGTGCTGTGGAAAACTAGGTCGTTCTTAGTCCAAACTTTGGTTAGAGGCGGCCGCTTGTTTTAATATACGATCGAATTGGGCCGGGGTCAGGTCGTTGTAGAAGAAATAGATCGGGTCAATGGGTCTTCCATTTTTAATGACCTCATAATGGCAATGGGGCCCTGTTGACTTTCCCGTACTGCCTACCCATCCGATCACCTCGCCTCTCTTTACTGTTTGTCCGACCCTTGCCTTGACCCTGACCATATGGGCATAGAGCGTTTTATAGCCGTAGCCATGATTGACGATCACATGGCGTCCGTATCCATCTCCGGTATTACCCGCTGTTTCTACTCGTCCGTTGGCCGTGGCATAGATGGGCGTGCCTTGCGGGGCGGTAAAATCCAGGCCGGCATGCAGCTTGGTCGTTTTATAAATTGGATCGATACGGTATCCGAATCCGGAGGCGATCCGGTTGAGATTCTTGTTACTTACGGGTTGAATGGCCGGGGTGTGTGCCAACAATCTTTCTTTATCCTTGATCAGCTGCGCTACCTCTTGATACGACGATCGTTGGGCCTCCATCCGGGCCAGAACATTATTGACGGTCTTGGTAATGGAGGTTACCAATTCGCGACTTCCCAGTTTTTCTACTTTATCGATCTCGAGTTGTGTGGCCAGCTCTTGGGCGCGCGCGCTGTCGGGAATGGGTGTTGCTTCGAAGATCGCTCGATATACTTCGTTATCCCTTTTTTCGAGCTCCTTCATTTGCCGTTCCATCCGTTGTACTTGTTCGGCCAGCGATATGAAATCTGCGCGTATCTCGCGATTTTGAAGCTCCAGTATCTTCTCTTTGGGAGACCCTATGAACCGAAAAGCCAGATAAGCGATTAGCGCCGCAGTGACCAGTGCCGAGGCGACAAAACCAAACACGCGCAACAACTTAATCCGCAAGGGGATTTCCAGTCGCTCGTAGCGAAGCGTGTTGGTGTTATAAAAGTACTTTACCTTCTTCATCCCAAAGCGTAGCTGCGTTTAAATTGCCTTACCTTTGCCAGCATTGCGACAGAGACAAATATAGCATTTACCCCCCATGATGACCTCGTTCGACATACGCAAGGCTTTTCTCGATTTCTTTGCCTCTAAGGGGCATACCATCGTTCCCTCTGCCCCCATTGTGGTCAAGAACGATCCAACGCTTATGTTCACCAATGCGGGGATGAACCAGTTCAAGGATTACTTTCTGGGCAACAAGAAGGCGCCCTATTCGCGGGCGGCCGATACGCAAAAATGTCTGCGCGTAAGCGGAAAGCATAACGATCTCGAAGAAGTGGGGGTCGACACCTACCATCATACCATGTTCGAGATGCTGGGCAATTGGAGCTTTGGCGATTATTTTAAGAACGAGGCCATCGAATGGAGCTGGCAACTGCTGACCGAAGTATATAAAATTCCCAAAGACCGATTATATGCCACGGTCTTCGAAGGGGATACCAAAGAGAATATTCCACCCTCTACCATTGCGCTGGCTAAATGGAAGACCTTGTTGTCCGACGATCACATTGTCTTTGGCAATAAAAAAGATAATTTCTGGGAGATGGGCGATACCGGACCCTGCGGACCCTGCAGTGAGATCCACATCGATTGCCGCTCCGACGAAGAGCGAAAGAAAGTGCCTGGTCAGACCCTGGTCAATAAAGACCATCCGCAAGTGATCGAGATCTGGAACAATGTATTTATTCAATTCAATCGTAAAAAGGACGGAAGTCTCGAGCCGCTGCCAGCCAC
>JBILFN010000147.1:0-3110 GCA_044351575.1 Chitinophagaceae bacterium | reverse complement strand
CCCTAGGTATTTTTATACATTGAAAAAGTAACACCATATCTACAATGATGCCATGAAAGGGGTGAACAGCAATTCGCTACCTTTAAACCAAATCAACTCTTTAAAATTTGTGCCCTATGTCTATTGCAACATTTTCTTATCCGTTACCCGCCAATGAGCCGGTTCTTGGCTACGCCCCCGGGTCGGCCGAAAAAAAGAGACTTAAAGAAGTGCTGTCCGAGTTGAAGGCAACCCAGGTCGATGTGCCTATGTACATCGGTTCCAAAGAGGTCAGGACCGGAAAAAAAGTAGCCATGCATCCTCCGCACGAAAAATCTCATCTATTGGGATATTTTCACCAGGGCGAGGAAAAGCACGTGCAGCAAGCGATAGATGCTGCCTTGGCGGCGCGCGACTCTTGGGCAGCGCTGAGCTGGGAAAACCGTGCGGCCATCTTCTTAAAGGCAGCCGATCTGATGGCCACCAAGTATCGGCCGTATATGACGGGCACGACCATGCTAGGGCAAAGTAAGAATGCTTTTCAGGCCGAGATCGATGCGGCCTGCGAACTGATCGACTTTTTACGCTTCAATGTTCATTATCTGTCAGAGATCTATAGGCAACAGCCCATCAGCGCTCCGGGCGTACACAACCGAATGGAGTACCGCCCGCTCGAAGGATTTGTGCTGGCGGTTTCACCTTTTAACTTTACGGCGATCGGCGGTAATCTTCCAGCCGCTCCGGCCCTATGCGGTAATGTGGTGGTCTGGAAATGTGCCAATACGCAAGTGTATTCTGCCCAGATGACCATGCGCATCTTTAAGGAGGCCGGACTGCCCGACGGCGTCATCAATCTCATTTATGTCGATGGTCCAACTATTGGTAAGGCCTGTTTGAACCATCGCGATTTTGCGGGCGTACATTTTACCGGCTCTACCGGCGTTTTCAACAATATGTGGGAGACCATCGGAAAAAATATGAGTCATTACCGAAGTTACCCTCGCATCGTTGGCGAAACGGGTGGAAAGGATTTTGTTTTGGCACACAAGTCTGCAGACCCCGATGTGCTGGCAACGGCCCTGCTGCGCGGCGCCTTCGAATACCAGGGACAAAAATGCTCGGCGGCCTCGCGGGCTTATATTCCATCGAATATCGCCGAAGAGGTCAAAAAGAAATTAGTGGCCGGTGTCAGGAGTTTCAAGATGGGTTCGGTCGAAGACTTTACTAATTTTATAAACGCTGTGATTGATAAAAAAAGTTTTGACTCCATCAAGCGCTACATTGACCAGGCTAAGAAAGATCCGAAAGCAACAATTTTAGTTGGTGGCAAGTGCGACGATAGCAAAGGATATTTTATTCAGCCTACCATCATCGAGACCAAAAACCCTCGCTCGCTTACCATGTGCGAAGAGATCTTTGGTCCGGTACTAACCATCTATGTGTATCCTGCTGGCAGCTTCAATAAGGCGCTGGAGTTGGTCGATACGACTTCACCCTATGCTCTTACGGGGGCAGTGATCGCACAAGATAAGAGTGCCATTGAGCTGGCCACCCATCGTCTTCGCCATGCGGCCGGTAATTTTTATATCAATGATAAGCCCACCGGCGCCGTAGTTGGGCAGCAGCCCTTTGGCGGAGGCAGGGCCTCGGGTACCAATGATAAGGCCGGCGCCATGCTTAACTTGTATCGCTGGCTGAGTGCGCGCACGATCAAAGAAACTTTTGCGCCTCCCACCGATTACCGCTATCCGTTTTTGGCAGAGGAGTAATTGCTATATTGAAACCGACTAAATATTTTTTGTGAAGACCCAGATAAATAACCAGGAACTCTTAACGATCATCGATCGATTGTCCGATCAATTGATTACCTCGTATCCCGATGTACCCAATACGGTACTGGTTGGCATACAACAGGGTGGGGTGGTCGTGTCTACTTTGCTGCATGCTGCGCTACAACAGAAGAGCAAGAATAACTCTTTCGATCACGGACAACTTGACATTACATTCTACCGCGATGATGTGCGCAACAAGATCCTGGCCCCCGACACAATGCATCTTCCGTTTGCGATCGAGGGAAAGACGGTTATTTTGGTAGATGATGTGCTTTTTACCGGTCGCACCATCAAGGCTGCACTCGATGCCATATTTGATTACGGTCGTCCCGACCGGGTAAAACTTTGTGTGCTGGCCGATCGACCCGAGCACAGGCAGTTTCCCATTCAGGCCGATCATGTCGGAAAAATAATAAAGACCCAACGCGGTGATAAACTGAAACTTAGGGTCAATGAACAAGGGCAGGCCGAGCTGCTGCTGCTAAGTGAATAAAATACATTAGCTTTGCTTTTTAATGCAACTATCCACCAAACACCTGCTGGGCATTAAAAATCTCTCCTCGCAAGACATTTCCCTTATTTTATCTACGGCCGAACAATTCAAAGAGGTCTTACAGCGCCCCGTTAAAAAAGTGCCTTCGCTGCGCGAGGTAACGATCGTGAATCTTTTTTACGAAAACTCTACCCGCACTCGCATTTCTTTTGAACTGGCCGAGAAAAGACTCAGTGCCGATACCATCAATTTTGCCGCTTCGTCTTCGTCGGCCGCCAAGGGCGAGACCCTGCTCGATACCGTCAACAATATTTTATCGATGAAGGTCGACATGGTGGTGATGCGTCATAGCGCCAGCGGGGCTCCCCATTTCTTAGCAGAACATATTCCAGCTGCCATAATCAATGCGGGAGATGGTATCAATGAACATCCTACCCAGGCGTTGCTCGATGCGTTTTCTATACAAGAAAAAACTGGCTCTCTGCAGGGCAGAAAAGTGGCCATTATCGGCGATATCATGCACTCGCGCGTAGCGCAAAGCAATATTTATTTGCTTAATAAAATGGGCGCCGAGGTAGTGGTCTGCGGGCCGCCAACGCTCATTCCAAAGCACATTGCTGCTGCGCTTGGCGTAACGGTAAGTTATAATATCAAAGAGACACTCGCGTGGTGCGACGTGGCCAATGTACTGCGTATACAACTCGAAAGACAAAACCAGGTGCTCTTTTCTTCGCTTCGTGAATATAATATTGCTTACGGTATAAGCAGACAGCTCCTCGATAGTCTCCACAAAGAAATCGTGATTA
>JBILFN010000070.1:0-9251 GCA_044351575.1 Chitinophagaceae bacterium | reverse complement strand
AGTCAGTTTGCTCGCTACAATGGGCATGTGGCCAAGTTCGTGGGTGGCATTATGGAAACACCTAAAACGCAAGAGCAAAGCGGACCTGTTTATGAATTGGTCAGCAAAGCCAAGCAAAAGGAAGCTGTAGCTTTCTTAAACAAACAATTATTCAATACGCCCATGTGGCTGATCGATCAGCAGATCTTCGATCGTACCGGCCAGTCCGGATTGTCGGTCATCGGCAATGTACAAGACAATATGCTCAACAGACTACTGGGGTCCAGAAATCTTACCAAGCTTATAGAGGCAGAGACCGTGGCGGGTAGCAAGGCGTACAGCGCCCTAGAATTACTATCCGACCTAAAGACGGGTATCTGGTCCGAATTGGCCACTAAAAAAGCGATAGATGCTTACCGTCGTAACCTGCAAAAGACCTATGTAAATACGATGGTCAATTTGCTGAATCCGCCCGCTGCACCATCTGCCGGCGCGTTTGGACCAGGGATCAGCATCACAATTTCGGGTGGCGGTTCTGACAAGTCTGACTTAAAGTCCATTGTAAGAGCTCATCTTCAGTCTTTGCGTTCCGAGCTGAATGCCGCTCAGGCTCTGTATGTGGACAGAATGAGCAAATACCACTTGCAAGACCTTAGCTTTAGAATAGAAAAAGCGTTGAATCCTAGAGATTAAGATCATTTTATTTAAAGTTTTAGTTCTAAAAGAGACCCTCAGAAAGGGTCTCTTTTTTTACGTGAAAATAACAGGGCTACTATCGCGAGAAGCCTTATCTTTGCAACCCGTTTTCGAACGGGCTATTGCCTAAAGAGGTTCGACAAAGGTCCCCCCGTGGGGAATGCCTCCAGGGTGTAATATTTAATACTGGGTAACATGCCTAAAGTAAAGACCAATTCGAGTGCCAAAAAGCGCTTTAAAGTGACCGGCACCGGAAAGATCATGCATCAGAAGAGTTTCAAACGTCACATTCTTACCAAAAAATCAAAAAAACGCAAGCGTAACATGCGCCTCGATGGCACGGTAGCCAAATCGCATGTCGATTTCGTAAAGCGTTTGCTGCGTCTAAAGTAAGCCCTGACTGAAACTCTAGTATCTAACCATCTAATTAATCTACTATGCCTCGTTCAAAAAATGCCGTGGCCTCTAAAGCCCGCCGTAAAAAAATATTAAAACAAGCCAAAGGTTTCTATGGCAAACGTAAAAATGTATTGACCGTTGCCAAGAACGTAGTTGAGAAGGGGATGACCTACATGTTCGTAGGCCGCAAGTTGAAGAAGAGAGAATATCGCTCCTTGTGGATCGCCCGTATCAACGCCGCTGTACGTGCCGAAGGTTTGACCTATTCTGAATTCATCAATCGATTGCAGAAAAAGGGAATTGAACTCGATCGTAAGGTTCTTGCCGATCTGGCCATGAATAATCCCGAGACCTTCAAGAATCTGGTCGCTTCAGTAAAATAAATAGGTATCTGCCTTAACGATAAAAACCTCCCACCGGGAGGTTTTTTAATGCTATGCCGTTTGTAACGAATTTGCTTACATAATATCCATTGCCTTGACCAGCGAAGTGGTCTGAAAAGGCAAGATAAGCGTAAGCCACTCCCAATGGGCTCCAATAGCCCAGATCAACGCTGCGGTTGAGGCGAAAAAAACAGCCCACCAGATGGCTCGGTTCTTTTTGGATGCTTGCATTACGATAAATTTTGTACAAAAATAGTGCCCCGGCTTCAATTGCCGAAACCTTTCACGTTAAATACTTTAGCGATCAGTTCTGTAAAAGCCGGTTTTTTAATTTTTGGCCATGGAGTCATTCCCCAACACGGATTTTACTTATTTTCGTTCAATGTGTTTGCCAGACACATTAAACCACTCCAACACCTGCGATTGTGCCATTGCTTCAGTTCAATATTAGGTATAGTACCCGCCCGGGGCAATCCCTATGGCTGTTGGGTAACTTACCCGAGTTGGGCAGAAATCGACCAGAGGCAGCCCTCTGTCTTGAATATGTAAACCAGGATTTTTGGCAACTGAGCGTACCTGTTTCGGTTAAGGCCCGTGTTACCAACGTTCACTACCAATACCTGCTAAAAGGAGAAGATGGTCAGCCGGTGGCCGAGTGGGGGCATGACCGTGCAATTAGTGTTGAACCCTCGCAAGACATGGTATTGATTGATACCTGGAATTTCGCAGGCGAATACGAGAATGCTTTTTACACAGCTCCCTTCAGCGAGGTACTCTTTAAGCGAAAAAAAGTAAAGCAGAACAAGCCTGTACAGAGCGAAACGCCGACCCATGTATTCAAGGCAAAAGCTCCATTGTTAGAGCCAGGGCAAACGCTTTGTTTGCTGGGAAATTCGAACGAGTTGGGAGCCTGGAACATCGCCAGCGCCCGGCCGATGCAAAAAGAAAATGGCTGGTACGTTTTATCAGCTCGACTTGATACTACTAACGCGAACGTTGAATATAAATACGGTATTTGGGATCTATTGACTAGCTCGTTCGTACGATACGAGGGAGGCGCCAACAGGTTGATGCCTTCTCACTCACTTGCTACGGGTCTCCAAGTGTTGCAAGATGGTTTTGCAAGGTTGCCCAACAACAGCTGGAAAGGAACCGGCGTGGCCCTACCGGTTTTTAGCCTTAGAAGCAAAAACAGTTTTGGGGTTGGTGAATTTACTGATATAAAATTACTGGCCGATTGGGCAGCACGAACTGGCATTCGCATGATACAATTGCTGCCGATCAATGATACGATAGCCACTCACTCGTGGATCGATTCTTATCCGTATGCCGCCATCTCTGCCTTTGCATTACATCCCCAGTACATCAATCTGGCCGACGTGGCCGGTACGGCCCATGCCAAACAATTGCGCACATTGCGCAAACTTCAGGAACAGCTCAATGCACTTTCTGTTGTCGATTACGAAACTGTCATCAAAGTAAAGCTCAATACGCTACGCGAGCTCTACGAGACCATGGGAAAGGATTGCTTTGCCTCTGAGGAGTACCAGCTGTTTTTTGATAAGAACAAGCACTGGTTAAAACCCTATGCGGTCTTTTGTGACTGCAGAGACCGGTATGGTACCTGCGAGTATGAAAAATGGCCCCGCTATTCGAATTACAACGAAGAAGAGATCGATGAGTTGTTTATGTCGCGTAAGACGAATGGCCCGCTGGGATTCTATTGCTTTATTCAATATCACCTGCATCGTCAACTGGTAGCAGCCGTCGCTTATGCTCATCAAAAAGGGGTAGTACTAAAGGGAGATATTCCCATTGGCATTTATCGCTATTCGGTAGATGCCTGGGTGGCCCCCGACCTATACAACATGAACTGGCAAGCCGGTGCACCACCCGATGATTTTACCGCCATTGGTCAGAACTGGGGATTTCCTACGTACAACTGGGCCCGTATGCAGCAAGACGATTTTACATGGTGGCGTCTTCGCTTTGAACAGATGAGCAACTATTTCGATGCTTTTCGTATCGATCACATATTGGGCTTCTTTCGAATTTGGAGCATCCCCACGCATGCTGTTCAAGGTTTATTGGGAAGGTTCGTTCCTTGTTTACCCGTAGGGATAGAGGAATTTCGGCAGCGGGGGATCGCCTTCGATGCACATCGTTTTTGCCAGCCCTTTATCAACGAAGAGATCTTACTTGACCTTTTTGGAGAAGACCTGTTCTGGGTTCGGGAGCAGTTTTTACTTTACCATGCACAACATGGATGGATGCTCTCTACGCTCTACGACACCCAACAAAAAATAGCGAACTACTTTGATGCCCTGCCCGCCAATGCAGTGCACGAGAAAGTCAAGTCGGGCTTATTATCACTGGTAGCTAACGTAATCTTGTTCGAAGAGCCCGACTCGTCCCAGACAAAATTTCATTTCAGGATATCGATGGATAAAACCTCGTCTTTTCAGTATCTCGATAAAAAGACGAAGGAGGCGCTGATGCCCCTGTATCACGATTATTTCTATCATCGGCAAGATGGCTGTTGGTACCGAGAGGCCATGCAAAAACTTCCAAAGCTCAAGGCCGCTACCAATATGCTGGTGTGCGGAGAAGACCTGGGAATGGTGCCGCATTGCGTGCCTGACGTAATGAATCAAAACGGTATTTTGAGTCTCGAGATTCAGCGTATGCCCAAAGACCCCTCCAAATCTTTTTTTAACCCGGCAGAGGCGCCATACCTCTCTGTGGTTACACCCTCTACCCATGATATGAGCACGATAAGGGGATGGTGGGAAGAGAATCGTGAGAGAACCCAGTTCTTCTACAATCAAGAGATGAAACAATGGGGAGAGGCTCCTTATTTCTGCGAAGCCTGGATCAACCGCACCATCGTTTTGCAACATCTTCAGTCGCCTGCCATGTGGAGTATTTTTCAATTGCAAGACCTGCTCGGGATCAGTGACACGCTGCGCAGATCGGATCCGCGAGAAGAGAGAATCAATAATCCCGCCAATCCCAAGCATTACTGGCAGTACAGGATGCATCTGCCCCTCGAGGAGTTGCTCACCCATACCGCTTTCAATGATTCGCTGCGCGAAATGATCGTCTCCGCGGGTCGCGCCTGATAGCACCGGTGCTTTATCTTTGCTCAAATTCTTACATGCAGCTTCGCTACTGGTCTCATCGGCTTAAATTTCAATACCCTTTTACGATCTCCAAAGGGACCAAGACACACCAGCCTGTGTTATTGGTCTCTCTGACGTTAGGAAAATGGACCGGTTATGGAGAGGCACCTGCCATTTCTTACTACAATATCTCGGTAGAGCAAATGATCGCCGACCTGGAGCAAAAGAAGGCGTTAGTGGAAAAATTTGCCTTTACCGATCCCGAACGCTACTGGCATTATTTGCATCACTTGTTTCCTCAAAATCCATTTTTGGTTTGCGCTCTCGATATGGCCGGATGGGACCTGTATGGACAAATGAAAAATTTGCCCTTGCGCAGCTTGTTCAAGGCGCCGGCTATCGATGAACCACTCACGGACTATACCATTGGGATCGATACTACAGCGAGGATGCTCGAAAAGGTAAAGGCCCATCCCTGGCCCATCTACAAGATAAAGGTGGGTACGCCAGAAGACCTAGAAATAGTAACGGCTATTCGAGCAATTACCGCCGCGCGTATTCGTGTCGATGCCAATGCAGGCTGGTCGCTCGAGACCGCCCTGCAGTTATTGCCGGTTTTACAGCAGTTGGATGTCGAACTGGTCGAACAACCGCTTGCTAAAGATGATTGGGAAGGGATGAAGGTGCTGTACCAACGATCGCCCTTGCCGCTATTTGCCGACGAAAGTTGCGTGTCGGAGCATGATGTAGAAAAATGTGCGAATTTTTTTCATGGTATCAACATAAAGCTCACGAAATGCAGTGGCCTTACGCCTGCCCGAAGAATGATCGCCAATGCCCGAAAACAAAACTTGCAGATCATGTTGGGCTCCATGAATGAATCTACGGTAGGAACTGCGGCACTGGCTCATTTACTTCCATTTGCCGATTACGCAGATCTGGATGGCCCGCTTTTGCTCGAAGAAGATCTGGCCACCGGACTGCTCTATGACCGGGGAAAGGTCCTTGTCTCACCAGCACCCGGGTTGGGTGTGCAAGTAAACCTTTAAGCTTTCGTATTGTTGTATTGCAGAATAAAATAAGTATGGCCTGGAAAGATCAACAAGCTTTTATCGAAGCCCTTGAACATGCCGGTGAATTGATTCGGATCAAGGCCTATGTCGACCCACACCTCGAGATCGCGGAGATCACGGATCGTATCAGTAAGTCGGGCGGTGGAGGAAAAGCACTTTTGTTTGAGAATACAGGGTATGACTATCCTGTTCTGATGAACGCTTATGGCAGTGAACGCAGAATGTGCATGGCCCTGGGTGTTTCGGATCTTGACGAAACAGCAAGGGAGATCGAAGATCTCTTTAAAATGATATCGGCCCCTAAAGAGTCGATGCTCGATAAATTGAAATTACTTCCCAAGTTGGGTGCTTTTGCCAGCTGGATGCCAGCGGTAAAAAAGGGCAGGGGAGCATGCCAAGAAGTGGTTATGGCCACCCCCGATATTACCAAGGTGCCGGTCATTACATGCTGGCCAAAAGACGGAGGACCCTTTATAACATTGCCGGTCATTCATACCAAAGACCCCCATACGCAAAGCCGCAATGTGGGCATGTACCGCATGCAGGTCTTTGGCCCCACACTAACCGGAATGCACTGGCACAAACACAAGGTGAGCGCCAAGCACTTTGCCGAATACAAAAAGCTGGGAAAAAAAATGCCGGTAGCGGTAGCGCTGGGTGGAGATCCGGTTTATGCGTACAGCGCAACGGCACCACTTCCGGAGAATGTGGACGAATACATGCTGGCAGGTTTCTTAAGAAAGAAGAAAGTGGAGCTGGTAAAGTGCATTTCACAGCCCGAGATCGAGGTACCGGCCGATGCGGATTTTATCATAGAGGGCTATGTTGATCCTGCCGATGAACTGATCTGGGAAGGTCCTTTCGGAGATCATACAGGGTATTATTCGTTACCGGATTGGTATCCTCGTTTTCATATCACTGCCATTACGCACCGAAAGAATGCCGTTTACCCTGCTACCATCGTTGGCATACCCCCACAAGAAGATGCTTGGTTGGGAAAAGCTACGGAACGAATTTTCTTGGCGCCCATCAAAATGACCATGGTCCCCGAGATTATGGATATGGACATGCCGGTCGAGGGAGTTTTTCACAATCTGGTCATCACCAAGATCAACAAAGAATATGCCGGACAGGGACAAAAAGTAATGAATGCCATGTGGGGTGCCGGACAGATGATGTTCAATAAGATATTGGTGCTGGCCGATCAGCATATTCGTATTCAGGATTATCCATCGCTAGCCCGCTATGTATTCAAAAATCTAAATCCGGTCACCGATGTGGTTTTCTCGAGTGGTCCAATGGACGTACTCGACCACAGTTGCAGCAAGATGGGTTTTGGCGGAAAGATGTGTATCGATGGTACCACTAAATTCCCCGAAGAGATCGAAGAAGATTCCATGAGCGAGGTGCCAACACAGTCTGCAACGCTGATCACCGACACCTTACTTAAGCAGTTCAGTGAGATCCATTCGGTCAATGCCCTATTGACCGAACAACAGATACCCTGCTTGATAGTAGCGGTTAAAAAAGAAAGACCCGGACATATCCGTGCGCTTCATTCATCGGTGGCCTCGTTAGATTGCTGCCGCGGCATCAAGATGATTCTCTATGTGGAGCACACCGTCGATCCACTCGATCTGCCCACAGCCCTATGGCGCTTTTGCAACAACTTGGACCCTAAACGCGATCAACATCTGTACCGACACGATGATTATTCTTTTACTGGTTGTCTAGGATTGGATGGAACGCGCAAGACAAAAGAGCTCGATAATTTTCAGCGTGACTGGCCCAATATCATAGTGGCAGACGAGGCCACCATACGCAGCGTGGATGTTAAGTGGGATCAATTGGGACTGGGTCCCTTTATGGCTTCACCTTCACTCAAGTACAAAGACCAGCTTTATGGCAGCGAAGCCATTGTTGACAATTAAATATGCGTTGCTCATTACTTTTTCTCTCGTTACTTCTTATTGCCACCTGGCCTGCCTTTTCGCAACCAAGCGAGGGCATTTTGCAGATCGAGGTGAGGGGTGCGCTCAACAATAAAGGGGTCATTTTATGCAGTGTCTTTAAAGAGGCAAAAGGATTTCCCGATCAACCGTCTATGGCCATCTATAAAGGCCGATTGCCCATCCGCGAGGGCCGTGTTTTATTCGAAATAGCGTCGCTGCCTGCCGGTCTATATGCCGTGGCCTTATTGCATGACGAGAACGAGGACAATAAAATGAATACGACGTCACTTGGTCTACCCAAGGAGGGATATGGATTTTCTAACAATGTGATGGGATTGTTTGGGCCACCCTCGTTCTCAAAGGCATCGGTCTCGCTGGGAGCGGGCGCAAAAAAGAACATTGCCATCACACTGCGCTACTGATAGCAAAAAAAAGCAGCTAATTCAGCGCTAGACCCAATAGGTAAGCATAAGATCCGTAAGGACGCTTTTCCCTACTGGACTAGAACTGCTCTAAGCCTGCAAAGAAAAAAGCTCCTTCGATGGCAGCATTCTCGTTGCTATCGCTGCCATGTACCGCATTTTCTCCAACAGAAGTAGCGAACATTTTACGAATGGTACCCTCTGCTGCTTGTGCGGGATTGGTAGCGCCGATCAGCGTACGAAAACTATCCACGGCATTCTCTTTTTCGAGAATGGCGGCGATGATGGGGCCACTACTCATAAAGGCAACCAATTCACCATAAAAGGGTCTCTCTTTGTGAATAGCATAGAATTCACCGGCTTTTTCGGCCGAAAGTTTGACCATCTTAAGGGCCTTGATCTTGAATCCCTCTTTGATGATGCGATCCAAAATGGCGCCGCTATGTCCGTTACGGAAGGCATCTGGCTTGATCATGGTAAAGGTTCTGTTGCTCATGGGTATATAGGTTTTGCGCCGCGAAGTTACGGCCTTTATTTCATACCTTCGCCATCACTTGTATGAAACCTATCGCTGACCTTTATTCACAGCTGTTGCCACCCCAAAAAATGGTCATTACCACCCACCAGAAGCCTGATGCGGATGCGATGGGGTCTTCGCTGGCGTTGGCGCATTACCTGCAAAAAAAAGGGCACGACGTAAAGGTCATCTCTCCCACCAATTGGGCCGGATTCGTCAACTGGATGCCCGGCACCGGAGAGGTCATCAACTATGAGCAACAAACCAACAAGGCCCATCAGCTGCTCGAAGCGGCCGATCTGCTTTTTTGTCTTGACTTCAATATATTTCATCGTACCAAATCGATGACGGAAAAGCTTAGATCATTGACTTGCAAGAAGGTCCTTATCGATCATCACCAAGAACCCGATACGCCGTCTTTTAATTTTGGCGTGAGCGATACGTCCAAGAGCTCTACGTGCGAGATGATCTATGATTTTATCGTGGGGGCGGGGGATGCCGACCTGATCGATGAGGATATTGCAACTTGTATTTATGCCGGGGTAGTCGGCGATACCGGATCGTTCCGTTTTGCTTCGGCCCATGCCGGTGTTCATGCCATGGTGGCCGACCTCAAAAGAAGAGGACTCGATCACGGTAAGATACACGAAGGCTTGTATGATAATTTTTTAGAGAACCGCCTGCGCTTTATCGGTCATGTTCTGCTAC
>JBILFN010000146.1:0-3166 GCA_044351575.1 Chitinophagaceae bacterium | reverse complement strand
AGTGGGCTCTCCATCAACATGGATCATTGCACCGCCTAGGTTTTCAATTTCAATGGATGATACTTGCCAATAGTAAATTTCTTTTTGCTGTTCAGCGCTCGCTAAGGACGATACGATCTCTTCTCCTCGTAGTGGGCGATTTCGTCCACTGAGTTGGCGATAGGCCCTCCATAGCAGCGGTATCTTATTTTGTTTTTTAACGATGATCACATCGAGCAGTCCATCGGATAGCGAAGCGTGCGGTGCAATGGTCACCTTATTGCCAAATTGATCGGCATTGGCTACGGTGATCATGTACGCATCGAGTGCAATCTCTTGCCCCTCTACGCGCACGCAAAATTTATACGAAGGAGCCGATGCAAATTGTTTTATCGCATGTCTTATATAGGTGTTGAGCCCTCGAGTTCCGCTTGAAGCATACGCGTGCGCCACGGCTCCGTCGAAACCTAGTCCGGTCAGCTCACAGGCGAATGCTCCGTTAACTGTATATCCATCGATAGGTCGTGGAGTACCGTTCAATAGTGTAGCGATGGCTTTATACGGATCGGTGGATAACTTGGCTGCTCTGGCCAGTCCATTACCGGATCCACAGGGAATTACGCCAAAGGGAAGATCGAGGTGTCTGAATGCGCCCACCACTTGATTGATGGTTCCGTCTCCACCTGCAATAACAATATCCGTAAACCCTGCTGCCGCTACATAAGAAACCAGATCTTGATATGCCCCACCGATCGCAGCATCGCGGCATTCAAATTCAAATCCGGCCTTACGGGTTTGCTCTTCGATCAGTTTTCGAAGCAAGCCTCGAGAGCCGTTGCCCGCGATAGGATTGATGATATAGAGTAGTTTTCTTTTCAAGCCGATCATTTGATACGATCATTTGGGGTAGCCCTTACCACCGCAGCAATGCACTTGCCCAGGTAAAGCCACTACCAAAGGCAGCGAGACACACGAGCTCATGTTCTTTGACCAATCCCTTTTCCCATGCTTCGCATAGGGCAATAGGTACCGAGGCTGCAGTTGTATTACCGTAGTATTGAATATTATTATATACCTGATCGTCGCGCAGACCTAATTTTTGCTGTACGAATTGGGCAATGCGAAGGTTGGCCTGATGCGGAATCAGCAGGTTGAGGTCTTGAGCTGTAAGACCATTTTTCGTAAGCGCCTCCATGATTACCTCTGGAAACTTTACGACGGCTTTCTTGAATACGGCCGGCCCATCCATATACGGAAACAGTTGCGCGTTGTCGATCATTTCATGGCTCATGAACATTTGACCAATGGGGGCCTCGTTAAAATCGGCGTAGCGTTCTTCTTTCCAATGATTGGCATGCGTACCCGGGTTATACATGGCCAGTATCTCGGCGCTCTCTCCATCACTGTGCAGGTGTGTAGAGAGGATGCCGGCTTTTTCGTCGGTGGTCGGTTGCAATACGACGGCACCGGCACCATCTCCGAAAATAACCGACACATTGCGCCCGCGGGTGCTGAAGTCTAATCCGAAAGAATGTTTCTCGGAGCCGACCACTAAAATATTTTTATACGTGCCCGTACGAATAAATTGATCGGCAACACTCAATGCGTAAACGAAGCCACTGCATTGATTGCGCACATCGAGTGCTCCGATCTCTTTCATTTTCATGGCGCGTTGCAATAGAACACCACAGCCAGGAAAATAATAATCGGGCGACAAGGTGGCAAAGATGATAAAGTCAATATCCTGCGGGGTTGTTCCGGCACGTTCAATGGCAATGCGTGCCGCTTCTACTCCCATGGTGGTGGTAGTTTCGTTGGTGCGATGAGCAAAGCGGCGCTCTTTGATGCCGGTTCGTTCCTGAATCCACTCATCACTGGTATCCATATATTGTAACAGATCGTTGTTGGTCACGACCTGCTCGGGCAGGTATTTGCCGATACCGGCAATGCGGGAGCGGATCATAATAGCAAGGTTGAGGTTACAAAGTAAAGTAAAGCCGCTAACAATCCGTTTGACCTTTTACCCAGAAAAATAAAGGTGGCGTGCTGTCCGCATCACTGCCGAGCAACGGGCGACAGGCGTAAAACTTGTGCTCCAAACTCGATACAAGCTTTTTCTACGTTGGCCACATCTTTCGATTTGATGGGGGAGGCCAGCACATGGTCACCGGTATTGGGCAAGGCCAGTTCTCTTTTTAAAGAGTCGGGGGTGCCCAGTGCGCCATACATTCTTTTCATGGCCGATACTTTTACCACGGGGTCTTGTTCCTTCTCGTTTTTGTAGTAATAGAGCATCAGCACCGGTGTTGTAATTCTTTCAAAGACCGAACGCTTCATGGTGGTTTCGAGCAACTGCTCTAATTCGACCGGTGCGGTCATCAAATAGCGATTGTTCCAATAGCGGGCATAGATGGCTGTCGTATCGCTGACCACTCTGTAGGTGCCGGCAACGGCCTGTGCTATCTGCAATCCCCAGGGATCATTGAGTAACCAAGCTTTATTATCGTTGATCTCGATGTTAGGAGAAAGTAAGATCTGGCCTGCGATCTCCGGAAACTCCGCTGCCAATTTTAAAGAGAGCGTTCCACCCGTTGAGGTCGACATCAATATCACTTTTTTGCCTAGTTGTTTACCAATGGCCAGGGCCTGCACCGCCGACTCCCATAACCCTTGCGCGGTCATTCCGCCCAAGGGCGCCGAGGTATCGATACCATGGTCTTGCAATCGGCTTAGGTAAAGGTTCATCCCAAAATGCGCGGCCAGGTTGCGGTGTACGGGGTCACCCTCCATTTGTGAGGCTGAAAATCCATGCAAGTAGACCAGCGCATATTCGGTGGGGGTGCGGACAGTATCGTTGGCCCATACAATACGCGCCTCGTTATTGGGTTTGATCTTATGCTGCGACTCTTGATCGCGGATGTACTGTTCCAGGGCAAGCGCTTCGGATGGCACTTGGGGCAGCACCGTACTATACTCCGGCTTGGCAGGTCGGGGACCGGCGAAATAGAGCATCAAAAAAGCTAATAGCGTGATGGCCAGGCCTTTTAGGTACTTCATGGTCTTAATTTCCTCTAAATTAACCCATTATTGGCAAGAATTGAGCTACCTTTGCGCGTCTTTGAAAACACCCTTCATGCAAATACGTAACATCGCCATCATTGCCCACGTTGACCACGGAAAGACCACC
>JBILFN010000069.1:0-9290 GCA_044351575.1 Chitinophagaceae bacterium | reverse complement strand
GGTTTTCCTTATTTTTGCCCCCCTTTGGAGACTTGTCCGAGTGGTTGAAGGAGCACGCCTGGAAAGTGTGTATACCCCTAAAGGGTATCGAGGGTTCGAATCCCTCAGTCTCCGCATATAATGAGCTGCTTATGGTTTGCACAGGCCGATCAGAAAAGTAGTATTTTACCCAATTGCTGTCGGGTAAGTTCTTGACGCTACACTTTATAACTTCCTTAAAGCGTTTAGTGCTTTAGTGGGCTTACCACTATCATCAAAAGCCCCCAGCCCATATCCCTTCCAACTCATATAACTCTGGGGCTCCCAATAAAAGATACCGAGTGCCATCGAATTCGGCACTATATTCAGTTGGGATTTAAAGTAACTCAAAAAAGCGTAACAAGTGTCTGGCTCATCGGCAGGCATACCCACTTCGGTGATCATTACAGGGGTTTGGTATTGACTAACCACCCATGCAAGAGTGTTCATACATTGATCGGTAAGCGATCTCCAATTCGTAACGCTGGGGTAAAGCGACATACCCACCACATCCCACTTGGCACCAGCCTGTTTAAGACCGTTGAGATTCCACTCATAAAGGGAGCGGTCGTACCCATTAGAAAGATGAACCAGCACCCGAACACTGCTATCAACCGACTTTACTGCCTCGTAACCCGCTCGAAAAAAAGCGGCATACGTTGACATTGAAACAGAGGCTTTACCAAGAGGCCAAAGCATGCCATCATTGGTCTCATTACCGACCTGCACCCATTCGGGTCGAATATTTTCTGCTTGCAATGCCAACAGTACTTCTCGCGTATGGGTACGGACTGCTGTTGACAGCTGCGATGCATCGAAAGAAATCCATTGAGCCGGTGGGTTTTGCTTGCCCGGATCGGCCCAAAAATCACTGTAATGAAAATTAATAAGAAGCTTTAATCCTAACTGGTTCGCCCGACGAGCCTTTGCAACCAGATCGGTTTTGCCGTTCCACCCCTCCGCGGGATTTACCCACACACGTAAGCGAATGGCCTTTGCCCCTAATTCCTTCATCAATAAAAAGGGATCTTTTTGCGCGCCGTCTGGAGCATAGAACCTTTTACCCGCTGCCTCCATCTCGGTAACCCAGCTTATATCTGCGCCCCAAATGGGCGTACCAGGATTATCATGTACTGGAGTCTTGCAAGAAAGACAAGCCAAGAAACAGAAAAGGCAGATGACTTTTTTCATAACAGTAGAATTTCCACTCATTTAATCACTTACTGGCAAGCACCAAGGCAAAAGCAACCTGCATTTGAAGTGATGGTTGAAATTTACCGAATTTTGTACAGATGCTAAAAGGTCTCACCATTCATGCCGGCAAACGGATCCTATTCTTGTTAAGTGCGATCATTGGTTGGTCGATACATTTACTACAAGCCCAGTCAGTATTATCGACACCCCCAAAGCAGGGGCAAATCCATTTACAACTCGACCGATCTGTGTATGCAAGAGGCGAGACCATCTGGTTCAATGCATACTTGAGCGCAGACGAGGGCATATCGGTGGGCTCTACCTTGCAAGCGGAGTTATGGAAAGAAGATTCGTTGTGCCTGCGAATGCAATACCCGGTTGCCTTGGGGGTTAGTAGCGGACAATTTACTCTCTCTGCCAAATGCACCACTGGCTGGTATACAATTAAGGCCTTTACCGAACAAGCATCTCTCAAGCCCTTTCAAACCTATGTTTACATCGTTGGAAAAGAGTCGCCGGGCCGGTCAACGTTCAATACAAAAGATAGTGTGCAACTAATCTTCTTTCCAGAAGGCGGCCAACTGGTCGAAGGAATCGAATCGCACATTGCTTTTAAGGCGATGGACCAACACGGAAAACCCGCATCTGTAACAGGTGCAATTCGCAACACACAAGGCATCACCGTTACCACCTTTTCTACTTGGCACCACGGCATGGGAGAGTTTTACCTGCGACCCGAGCCGGGGCAGTCGTACTATGCAGAGTGGAACGAAATGGGTACAATAAAACGTCAATCGCTAACTCCGGCCAAAACAAAAGGTACGGTATTGTCCCTCATTGATCATCCCGAGGGATTTATGTTCGAATTGAACAGTAACATAAAAGATTCGCTACCTCTAGGCCGCTGGCTGCTGGGAACAAGAGAGGGCAAAGAAGTATTTCGGCTACCCCTTTCACCTAAGACGAATTCGCTGCAAGGATTACTCAAAACAAAACAGCTCTCCTCGGGGGTGTTACAGATTTCCGTTATTGATTCGGATGGCAGTGCGGTAGTAACTAGAAACGTTTTTGTCAATAATAAAGAATACCGAACAACTTTCTCACTTCGCACCGATACGCTAACAACGGGCAAAAAGGAAAAGAACAAATGGACGCTTCAATGGCCCGACTCGCTAACGGGTAGCATGTCTATCGCTATTACCGATGCCGATCTGGATAAAAGTCACTATGCCCACCCCTCTATAGTGGCGCACACATTACTTACGAAAGAACTTTTCGATCAGGTGTATCGCCCTGACTGGTACTTTACTACCACCGAAGATAGCGCCAGCATTGGACTCGATCTACTGATGATGACCAACAAGGGCCATAGCGATAGCGCAACAAGGCCGCCAACCATTAGCGAATCGAATAGTGAAAAAAATAACAAGAAAGGATACATCACTATCCAAGGACAAGCCTTCTTTAGAGATACGCGGCAGCCACTCGCCAATGCTAAACTAATTGTCGTATTGTCGGCCCCGCGTATCCGCAATAATATTCTATTTACAGAGACAGATCAATACGGACGATTTAGCATTGACTCGCTGCTGTTCTTTGGCCCGGTCCGACTTATTTTCGCCGAACACCGCCCACAAAAAAAATCCAGACCTATCGATATTAAACTCGATGCAACATCGCTGCCCTCACTGGTGGCAGCATCCAACTGGTCGCGGCCGAACCTACCGCCGCTGCAGACTCCTTTGCAGCAAGGAGATGCTGCCTGGCTCCAAAAGATGGACGAACTTGTTCGCGAAGCGGAGGGTGTAACACTCGAAGAAGTAACGATCAAGACACGCACAAAATCGCCCCTAGAGAAACTCCAAGAAGAGTACACCCGAGGCGCCTTCGAGACAGATGCTTTTGTAGAGCGCGTTATCGACCTGGTCAATACCGACGAAGCCACCACTTACCCCAATATCTTCGAGTACATCCGCTTTAGGATACCGGGACTTCAAGTAGTAGACCCGGACTACTCTAAATCACCTCCTACCCTAGGCCAATCCGGTGGATTCGAAATGCAAAATGATCCAACCAAGTATCGCATTTTTTATCGGCAATTACCCAGCGCCAGCGGTATGGGTAACCCTCCTATGGTCATCTATCTCAACGAGGTCGAGGTAGATGCAGATATTTTGTTGACCATTCCGACTGCAGAGATCGCGCTGGTAAAACTATTCAGCAGTTTTGCCGCAGCCCAGGGCGGAGGACCCGGCGGTGCGCTGGCGATCTATACCAAAAAGATAGAGCTGCTCAAACAAAACAGTGGAAGTGCCGTTACGTTTACCGGCTATTCTGGCATACAGACATTTCCCGAGCTACACTATAATACCAGCCCCGAATTACGGAACAACTTCGATGGCCGTATTACACTTTTCTGGCGCTCTGCCCTTTTTCTGAACGGCGAGCTAGGTCGTTTTCCTATTGAGTTTTACAATAGTGACCGAACCAAACGTTTTCGTATCGTGGTCGAGGGCCTTACGTCAACCGGACAACCTTTATTGATGGAAAAGATCGTGGAACAAAACCCGCAGTAGTCCCATGCATTGAATAAAAAGGGTAAAATGTCTTGAAATAAAAAAAATCCGAACTTTGCTTCAATCACCTAACCAAACACACCATGAAATCAAATGTAATAACCCTCATTTTTCTTTTCTTCTTTGCCGCATGGCTGCCATCCACACCTCTTTTGGCACAAAAGAGAATCGATAAAGTAGAAGAAGACGAAGCCTCCATAAAAAAATATCTCGACAAGGGAAAGTTGAATGAGATAGAAGGGATCTACAAGAATTACAACGGCCAGTATTATAAATTAGGTATCAAAAAGTACGAGGACTACTACATTGCCATCGTACTAGATTCGTATGACAAGTCGAAGTGGAGACCCGGCACGGTCAAAGCTTACTTCGAAGAAAGTGCCAGAGAAGGCACCTACGCCATGACATGGCTGATGGGCGATCGTTCAAAAAAAGAAACCATCGCTGAAATGGAAGATGGCGCACAACTCAAATTTCAACTTCCGCTGGGCGAATTTGGAGAGAAGACGACGGTAAGATTCCTGAAACTTTATCCAAAAGAGTAAAGCCGGGGTAAAATAGTCTAAAAGGCAGCCGCTATACTTTCTTTCGGAGCGACCGCATAAGTCTTAGCTCCGACAAGAACCATTTTAGCCATAAAAAAGAGACCAGCGGCAAAGCCAGAAAGCTCCCCATATTGTAGGCGAATGCGTTTTCGAGATCTAAGTGCAGCAAATGCTTGCAGCCACGGGTCAACCCACAGGCATAACATTCCTGATCGAATAAAACTTGAGACAAGCAAATAGAACCTCCCTGGTCAAAATAATCGATGGGCAAAAGGAAAATTATGATCGGGGTTACTACCAGAAAACAAAGGATCACCCTACTAAGGGCGATCCTTTGAACTGGAGAAAAAGAGATTCTAAAGAGGGTCAACTTATCAACCCACTTTTGCTTAGAGGTCTTTTGAGGCATAAGAGCCATCCTTTGGTTGTAAGCTACCCGTCAAAATGCGGATAAAGTCAATAAGGGCCCAAACACCGCAACCCCCTGCAGTCAACAGTTGTACCACACCTTGCCAAGTATAGCCAAGGTAGAAACGATGAATGCCAAGGCCACCGAGAAACAGGGCTAGTACCCACGCCACTGTTTGGCTCTTCTCACCACCGGCGGGTGTGGCCTTGTCGAGCGCCTTGTTGATCTTCTTGTTAAAAAGCTTGAGAGCAATCTTCTCTTTAAGAGTAAGATTTACGCCCGTTTGCTGCTCTACCAGCGAATACATTTCTTTCGCAGATAGATTTGACGAAGTTGCCTTGGCAACCTTAGGTGCGGGGACCGAAGAAGTGGTCATTACAAAAATGACCGCCAGCAGCATGAATAAGGCTGATGATTTAATTTTAAACATAAGGGTTGGTTTTGTATAAATTTATAGATTGCGGCTCAATCATCAAAAATTTATTTGCCCAAGGGGTTAAGATCCATGCCAAGCTGCTGCATCACAAAACTCCACACGTCAGCCGCCTCTTCGATCTGCTTAGAGGTGGGCTTACCGGCACCATGCCCTGCCTTGGTCTCGATACGGATTAAAACGGGGGCATTGCCTCGATGGGCTTCCTGCAGGCGCGCGGCAAACTTAAAAGAGTGGGCAGGCACTACCCGATCGTCATGGTCGGCCGTTGTAATTAGTGTGGCTGGATAAGAGACTCCATCCTTTAAGTTGTGTAAGGGAGAATACTTAATGAGATACTTAAACTGCTCAGCATTGTCACTGCGACCGTACTCCACGGCCCAGGCCCACCCGATGGTAAATAGATGATACCGCAGCATATCGAGTACTCCAACGGCCGGAAGTGCTACCTTAAAAAGATCGGGTCGCTGCGTCATACAAGCCCCGACAAGAAGACCTCCATTTGAGCCACCTCGAATTGCCAACAAATTACTGGACGTGTATTTATTGGCTATCAGATATTCGGCAGCCCCTATAAAATCATCAAATACGTTTTGCTTATTAACCAGCATTCCACCCTTGTGCCAGGCCTCGCCATACTCACTGCCACCTCGCAGATTGACCACAACGTACAACCCTCCTTGTTCCAGCCAAAACGCGTTCGAGATACTAAAGCCAGGTGTTTGGGCAATATTAAAACCCCCATATCCATAGAGCAAAACAGGATTGGCCCCACTTAACTGAAAGCCTTTTTTACCCGTAATAAACATGGGCACTCTAGTGCCGTCCTTGCTCGAAAAGAATACCTGTCGGGTTTCGTAGGCCTCGCTATCGAATGCAGTCTCGGTCTTTCTAAAAATGGTAGAAACGCCGGTGGCAATATCATACCGAAAGATGGTTGGCGGGTAGGTGTAAGATGTAAAAGTGTAAAAAAAAGAAGATTGCTCACGCTTTCCGCCAAATCCAGAGGCTGTTCCTATTCCGGGCAGCTTGATCTCCCTGACCAGTTTGCCCTCGTAGGTATATTGATATACTTTGGTAGAGGCATCTTTTAAGTAAGAGCAAAACAAATAGCCACCACCGGTGCCAACACTTTGCAACACCTCGGCCTTTTCGGGAATAATGGTCACCCAGTTAGTAGAACCGGGGCGCGTTGGGTCCATTAGCACGACCTTATAGTTGGGTGCATCCTGATTGGTCTTTAACAATAAAAGCCCGTTTCCATTGTGGTCCACTACTTCGGGCTCTGTATTGAACCCTTCGACCAAGCGCGTAAAGGAAACAGTCGCGCGGGAAAGATCTTTTACCCACAGCTCATTACCACTGGTACCCTCTGTGGTAGAGACGATCAGAAAACGACCATCCTCGGTCAGATCGGCTCCCACATTACGAAGCGGATGGTCGTTGTCTTCATATACCAGCACATCGCTGTCTTGGCGGGTCCCTATTGCATGAAAATAAACCTTATGATACTGATTTTGCTTTGAGAGCTTACTGCTGGCATCAGGAACCGGATAACGGCTATAATAAAACCCTTCGTCACCGCGCCAGGTAATGCCGCTGAATTTTATATAGCGTATGGTATCATCAATAAGCTTACCGGTATGCAGGTCCATAATCAGGGCCTCTTGCCAGTCACTGCCACTGCTAGAGAGTTGATACGCAGCGTAACGGGCCTTTTTAGAAAAAGAAAGACCGGCCAGCGCTACCGTACCATCGGCCGAGAACCGATTGGGATCCAAAAAAACCTCAGGAGTTCCACTCAGCCCTTTTTGACGATAAAGTACACTTTGATTTTGCAGTCCATCGTTTTTAGAAAAATAATAATAGGCGCCTTCTTCTCGTGGCGACCCGTACTTGGGGTAATTCCACAGTACCGATAAGCGATCCTTTACCTTGTTGCGAAACGGAATACGAGAAAGATAGTCAGTCGTTACGGCATTTTGCTCTCGTACCCAGGCCTTTGTCTCCTCGCTGGTATCGTCTTCGAGCCAGCGATACGGATCGGCTATGGCAGTGCCAAAATAAGTATCCTGAACAAGACCTTTTTTGGTAGCAGGATAACTAAACTGGGCATTGGCCAATTTTATACCCAGTATCAAGATCGAAACAAGCAGTACTCGCATATCAAATATTTAGAATTACAATATTAGTTTTTTACCACGAAATCTTACCTTTCCTATGCTAGCAGAAACTTTCTGTCCTCTTGTTAACTCTCTAAAAATATCCGATGAAAAAAAAGACCTGTTTATTACTGTCGCTGTCACTACTGGTAATGATGGTAAGTTGTAAGAAAGAAGAAGATCTGACCCCTCCGGTAGAGACCGCCATGCGCGTATTTGCCAGTTGGCTTCAAAATGACCCTCCCACTGCCTCTACGGTATCGGACCGCGTTCGACTGTATATAACCGGCCAACCTGATTATTTTTTTGGATCAACGGTAACGTTACTGGATGCGAACGGACTAGCGACCACCAGCCCATACTGGTATAGAAAAAATGGTAGCCTGGATAGTAAAGAACTTGCCGTTCCAAGTTATTCTATCAATACGCAAGACTGGCTTAGAAAACCCATCGATACCAAGGCCCCTTATTGGACTGCCCCCTACTTCGATAGTGGCGGTGGCGAAATCTGGATGCGTACCTATTCGATACCGATCATTGTCAATAATAAGGTAGTGGCCGTAGCCACCACCGATCTGGCCGTTAAGAAACCATAGTGCGTATGGAGGCTGATGTTCGCATCTACCTTATTCACGACCATGCCTGTACGATAGCCTTTGACCTGCCTGTGGGAGAAGAGGCATACGGTAAGGTTATGCAGCTGCAGCGGCAAGTACGCCAAAAACAGCAAGAGGGAAGCATGGATGCATTGCTAGATATGGTACCGGCATACAATAGCCTTACACTATATTTTTCGGAGCGCGTAGCACTCGCAGAAAAGATCAATGAACTTAAAGCACTTACCGATCTACCGCCAGACCACGCAAATGATACGAACACAACGACCTGTATCGTTATTCCCGTTTGTTACGAACTACCCTTTGCCATAGATATGCCAGCCCTTTCGGCAACACTATGCTGTAGCGCAGAAGAGATCGTAACAAGGCACTCCCAAAAAAAGTACCAGGTGTTCATGAACGGGTTTACGCCTGGATTTGCCTATATGGGAATGCTGGACCCCACGTTACAAGTGCCCAGAAAAAAACTACCCACTACCCATGTACCGGCCGGCAGTGTAGCCATTGCAGCGAACCAAACCGGCATTTACCCCTTTGATGGTCCAGGAGGTTGGCATATAATTGGCAGAACTCCGCTCAAGATGTTCGATAAAACGAGAGTACCCGCCTGCTTGTTGACACCCGGACATGCCGTTACTTTTAAACCGATAACCCTACACGAATTCGAGCACTGGTCATGAGTTTACTGATACATAAGCCGGGCATACAAGCCAGCATTCAAGATGGTGGACGATTCGGTTACCAGCACTGGGGCGTACCGGTGGGTGGTGCCATGGATATTCATTCGATGCAAGCGGCCAACCGGCTTTGCGGCAACGAACCCAATACGCCCGTTATTGAATGCACCTTGCATGGAACATCGATCGAGTTTCAGTATCCCCACCGATTTGCCATAACGGGCGGAGGAGCAATTGCCACACTCAATAAAAAATCTATTCCCTTCGATCAACCGATCGTTGCCGCTGCGGGCGATCTGCTTCAATTACACCCCAGCCCCCATGGATGCAGATCGTACCTGGCAATAGAAAATGGTTTTGACATAGAGACCGAGTTAAATAGTTGCTCTACGTATTCACCCGCATCACTAGGCGGCATTTCTGGCAATTATTTAAAAAGCGGAGATATAATACCGATCCGTGCGCGAAAAAAAGAAAGTAAAGATCTAGCCGCACTAGGTGGCAACGACGACAGCAGTTGGACTAACAACGGAAAAAATAGCCACCCCCTCTTAAAGAATGCGTTGGATAATCCCGCGCTCACCAGACAAGAAGTAACCATTCAATGCCATCAGGGACCCGAATGGGACTGGTTCAAAGACCAAGCCAAACAACATTTT